>JAGODO010000064.1 GCA_017998165.1 Flavobacteriales bacterium
TTTGCGCCAAGCTCTTCCTGACGAACGAGTTGAACCTGCAAGGTGGCCTGCAGGCCGCGAAGTGCATCTCGGCCACCATGGAAGATGCGACCGCGACCGACGAGTTCCGTCCAGTTGACGTAGGGTTCATCGCCGGCCTGGGTCTTGACCTGCGCAACGGGTTCGATCTCACCGCCCGCTACTACGGCGGCACGACTCCCGTATTGGTCGAAACGACCGGCGTGAATCCACGACACCGTTTGCTGCAGCTGACGGCCGGCTACCGGGTAATGCGCTTCGGCCACCGCCGGCACAAGCTGAGCAAAGGCTGACGCTACTGCCGACCGGCCAGGAACCGCTGCCTGGCCCAACGGCCACAGGTATCTTCGCGGCGTGAGGCGCCCACGGATAGCACTTCTGGGAGGGGGACAGCTCGGCCGCATGTTCCTGGAGAACGCGTTGCGCTATGATGTGGAGGTGCATGTCCTCGACCCTGACCCTCAATGCTCCTGTGCCCATCTCGCCACCCGGTTCGTCCAGGGAAGGTTCGATGACCATGGGACGGTCCTGCGCTTCGCGCAGGATGCGGATGTGGTGGGCATCGAGATCGAGCATGTTTCCGTGGAAGCGCTTGATGATCTGAAGGACCGGGGCAAGACGATCATCCCCGATCCCGGCGTGCTGCGCATCATCAAGGACAAGGGCCTGCAAAAGGAGTTCTACCACCATCACGGGATACCCACCCAGGATTTCGCCCTGATCGACGACCGGTCGGAGATCGCCCGACACGCCGCGCTCCTCCCCGCCTTCCTGAAATCGCGCACGGGCGGCTACGACGGCAAGGGCGTGATGCCGATCAACGACCTCGATGATGCGGATACGGCCTTCCCCGGACCTTGTGTACTGGAGAAGAAGGCGGACATCGCGCTGGAGATCGCCGTGATGGTCGTGCGGTCGGCGAACGGTGCGTACGCGATCTACGATCCGGTAGAGATGGTCTTCGATCCGCGCTTCAACCTGGTGGACCACCTGCGCGCGCCCGCCCGCATCGATGCGTCATTGGCCGTGCAAGCGAAAAAACTCGCGCTGCGGGTCGCGGACGCGTTCGGTGAGCCGGGCGTGTACGCCGTGGAGATGTTCCTGACGAAAAGCGGCGGGCTCCTCGTGAACGAGACCGCACCACGCGCCCACAATAGCGGGCACCACACCATCGAAGCCTGCGCCAGCAGCCAGTTCGACCAGTTGCTGCGCGTGTACATGGCCTGGCCGCTCGGCGATACCGCGCTGCGCGGCACCGCTGCGATGATCAACCTGGTGGGAGAAGGCGGGACCGGACCGGTCGCGCTCAAAGGCCTCGATGACGTGCTGCATGTGCCCGGGACCTTCCTGCATCTTTACGGCAAGAAGGAAACACGCACCGGCCGGAAGATGGGCCATGTGACCGTGGTGGCGAACAACGACGCGGACCTGGACCAAGCGATCGCGGTGACGAAAGTGCATTGCAAGGTGGTACCCGGAGAGAGGGAGAAGGTGTGAGGTGTGAGGTATGATGGACACCTGACGAATGACCTGAGAGCGGAAGTGGCCGAGACCCAACAAAACGAGACACCGGATGCGCGGAGCCTGTTCCGCTCCCGCGGAACTCCGCGCTCCGGTATGACATACACGAGAAAATGATCGGCATCATCATGGGCAGCCGCAGCGACCTGGAGGTCATGCAAGGCGCATCGGACATCCTGAAGGAACTGAACATCCCGTTCGAACTCACCGTGGTGAGCGCGCACCGGACCCCGGAGCGGATGTTCGAATACGCGAAGACCGCACGCGAGAGGGGCGTGAAGTGCATCATCGCGGGCGCTGGGGGCGCGGCGCACCTGCCCGGCATGGTGGCCAGCCTCACCACCCTGCCGGTGATCGGTGTGCCCATCAAGAGCCGCAACAGCATCGATGGCTGGGACTCGCTCCTGAGCATCGTGCAGATGCCCGATGGTGTCCCCGTGGCCACCGTGGCCATCAACGGCGCGAAGAACGCCGGACTGCTGGCCGTGCGCATCCTCGCCGCGCACCATGACCCGCAGCTCGCCGCGCGGCTGGACAACTACCGCCGCTCGCTGAGCGACAAGGTGCATGAGGGCATCTCCGTGCTGAAACAGCAGCATACGAACACCTTTGACCATTGAAGCAGGCCGCCGGTGGCGCAGGTCGCGTTCATGTGCTCCGCCTCCAGCCCGGAGAGGATGTGCGCGTCACGCTGCATCAATGGGTTCAGGCGCAGCGCATAGAAGCGGCTGCGATCACGAGTGCGGTAGGTAGCCTTACCCATGCGCACCTGCGCTACGCCAACCGCGCCGACGGAATCATGACCACCGCCGATCTTGAAGTGCTTTCGCTCAGCGGCACGCTCAGCGTCCACGGTATGCATCTGCATCTGAGCGTGGCCGACCGTGACGGCCATATGCTCGGTGGCCACATGTTGGACGGTTGCATCGTCCGGACCACACTCGAACTCACTGTGCAGGAGATCGATGGTGTGCGCATGTTGCGCTTGAAGGATGGGGAAAGCGGGTACGACGAACTGAGCCCGGAGCCCAAGTGACAAGTTGAAAGTGGAAAGTGAGATCCACAGTGACCCGCTGCCTCTTTCCACTTTCTACTTGCCACTTTCGACTTCATGGAACGACTTCCATCAGCATCTTCCCGGCGAGGATGTACCGGCAGATCCCGTACAAGCACTCCTTCCTCTTTCACAAGTCCCTTCCATCCATGCTCTGATCGCGCGGGAGCGGGTAGTTCACAACAAGGTGCGGATACGTCAGCGCAGCGGAATAGGCTGGAAGCAACAACGCGGCGAAAACCGAACCCAGCAACATTTGAGCATAATGGCCCGCATACGTGCCGTCCATCGGTGCGACGATCAACTCCCCCACGTAGGTGAAAAACGACACCGTCACTTCATAGGCCAACTCATTCACGAACCAGAGCCCGGCCAATGCGAACAGTACGTTGCGAAGTGAAGGCATCGTGTACTTGCCCGTGATGTGATGTCCGGTGATCCACCAGAACACCAGTAAGGGCAGGTAGATCCTGGCAAGGAAGATCATCGACCAGGTCCAATCACCCCACGCCGAATGCTCTTGACCATGATCAATGGCCTGAAGCCTGACGAGACCGATGTCGATGGGTGCGAGCAGCGCCAATAGGATGACCAGTTTGCCAACTTCCAACGGCTTCACCGCACGGACCCTTGCGGAGAAAGACGATGCGTCGGTTCCACGCGATCGCATTGTCGCGAACAATGTGGCGAACAGAAGGAACACCGACTTGATCATATCGGCCGCCGCATAGCCCGTGGAGGACGAGGTCCTATCGTAGAACCAATCGATCACGAGATCATAGCGGCGTTCGTCCTCCCCCGTGAAGTGGATCAACGACTCACCGATCACCCAGCACCCGAGCGTCAAAAACCAAGCGGTTTCCAGCATCCCCCGGAAGCGCTTGTCATAGGCGTCGACCAAGGCACCGAACTGGCCTTTGAGGAAGTCCGGGAATGACATGCCGCAAAGGAACCGCATCCGCCGTCCACTACGGCTCGATCACCAGCTTCGTCTTTTGCGGTATGATGTACGGGTAGATCTCGTCCACGTCCGCGTTCTTCAGCGCGATGCATCCCCAGGTCCAGTCCTCGCCCGCGTCGATCCAGTGATCGTAACCGTCGGGTACGCCATGGATACCGATCTCCCCGCCGATGTCCTTGCCAGCGGGGATCAACCCTTGCGCCTTGCGTTCCTTGAAACGCCGGTAGCTCTCCTCGTTCGGATAGTCGACCCAGATGAACTTGTGCCAGGACGGGTGGACCCGCTTGCTGCGGAAACCGAAGGTTCCTTCGGGTGTCTTGCGATCACCCTGATTGAACTTGTCTCCCACGGGTCTCTCGCCAAGCACGCACGGATAGGTCTTCAGCAGCGAATCGCCCGCATAGACGCGGAAACGCCGCTCGCTCTTGTCCACATGGAAGCGCATCGTGCGCGCATCCAGATGCAGGCTATCGATCAACGTGGTCAGCGGTAGGACCCGCTTCTCGACGGTCGGTGGGTCGCTACCTGCTGATCCAGCTCCAAGCTCCGGCGGTTCGGCATCCTGGCAGCAGGTGAACAGAGGCGCGGCAAGACAAATGGTGATGAGCGATCGAAGCATGGAGTGGGGCAGTCCCACCGGAATGCGCTCGGCATCGTTCGGTAACGCCTACTCGATCACCAACGGGAGCGTGACCTCGATGTCCGTTTCCCCGCCCGCGTTCGTGATGTCGCCCCCGCTCACCCCCGCCGCCGACTTGTCAGGTTGGTGCCGAAGTGTGACCGTTACCGTGCCTGCACTCGCGGGACCAACGGTCCAATGGGTGAGCAGCCCGACCGGGTGACCGTTCGCGTCGGCATCCGCGTAGGTGATGGTCACGTTCGCCCCGCTCATCTGGAAAAAGAACTGGTGCGCCTCCGCTTCCTCTGCGACCTCCGCAGCGATATCCACGGCCGGCGATTGCGAGGCGTTCCACAATTCAAGTTCGACCTCATAGATACTGTCGTGCGACAGTGTATCAGCTTGGATCACCGGAACACCGCCACCATCGCCGTCGAGGTCGATGAAGGTGATGTGTTTATGCTCCGCACCGCCCGCGGAATGGAAGTGGAGTTCCAATGTGGTGATCACCTCCTCCTCGTTGACGGGCTCCGGTGTCACGGGCTCATCGTCGTCCTTGCGGCAAGCGGATGCTCCGATCAGCACACATGCCGAAACGATCAGCACTTTCCATCGGTTGAGGTTCGTTTTCATATGTCTTGTGTTCTGCTTGGTGAGACCGGCCGGCTCCCATCAGTTCGTCCGTTTTCCGAAGGCGTAGCGCACCCATACCGTGAGGTCCATACCCCGCGCATCGGCATAGTAGCGGAAGCGGTCGAGGTAGTCGCGATAGCGGGTGTTGAAGAGGTTGTACACTTGAAGTCCGACACGCAGTTCGCCTTTTCCCAGCGTGCGCGTCGCCGAAGCGGAAAGGCCGATGAGGTGGTAGCCGCCCGGTGGAGCAGCGAAGTCCAGACCTGATGGGATGCGCTCCTGCGCGGCGACCACGAGACTGGTCGCCGCGCATTCCAGCGCACGCCAGTTGCCTGACATGGTGCGTTCGAAGAGGAGCGCGTTCTCCATGCGGTCGGCGGGCATCTGGAATAGCCATTCGTCGCGGACCAGGTCACGCCCGCGCACAGCGGTACCGCGCAGCCGCCAACTCCAAGGTCCTGTGATGTGGTATTTGATCGTAGCGTCCAGACCATGCAGGAACGCATCCGTGGCCACATAGCGGAACACCGGGAACGCTCCCCGGATGGTGAGCCGGATGCCATCGGGCCGCAGGTAGATGAAGTCGTCTATGCGACCGCCGTGCAGGGTGACATCCACATCCAACCGGCCCTTCATGGCGGTCGCCTCCAGATCCATGGTCGCTTTGACGGCGCGCTCGTTCCTCAAGGAGGCGTCGCCCTCCTCGATAGCGGCGGACCCGTGATGAAGTCCTTCGCTGTACAACTCGCTCACGTGCGGCGGACGGAACGCCGTGCCCACATTGAAGCGCAGCCGGACACTGTCGCACACGCTCCAGTCCGCCCCCACGGAAACAGCGTTGTTGACGAAGTCGTGTCGCGGCCGGATGAGTGAATCGTTGGCGTCATACTTGGCAACATCGAGCCTCGTCGCCTCGATGCGGGTGCCCGCCTCCAACTCCACACGTCGTGAAAGCGGATAATGCTCCAACAGGAAGGCACCGCCACTGCGCTTCCGGTAGTCGGGTATCAATGGGCGCACGCCGGTGCCAGGCATGTTGGTGTTCTCCTGCGATACACCGCTGACCCCCACCTTGCCGTGCATGCGCTTGCCGATCCAATGCTTCAGTACGGCATCGGCGGTATGCGTGGCGAGCCAAAGGTCCAATGCGGGCTTCGCATCACGCCCCGCGCGGCGGATGTCGTATTCCTGACGGTCGTCCGCCTGGTAGCCATAGGTGAGCACGATACGGTCGCGCTCGCTGATCGCGCAGCCCGCTTCCGCTTTCACCAGGTGGTGCGCCGCCGTTTGCCGGGGCGCGTCGATCGTGTAGCTGAACTCTCCCGCATACCAGGGATCACCGCCCGCTATCGCGTTCTGCAGGTCAGTGAGGTTGCCTATGTGCGCTGCCCGCAGGATGCCGAGTTCGCGTCGGAAGAAGCTGTAGTACGTGCTCGCGTTCCAACGATGATCGCGGAAACCGATGCTCGCCGATCCGCCCGCCTCATGCAGGCCCGTGTTGCTGAGCATGTACCCCGGCGCCTCGCTGTCGCCGAGGGACCGGCCGCTCCCTTGCACCCGCCAACCCAGGCCACGGACACCCTTCACGCCGCCTTGCAACATGCCGTTGCCTCCTCCGCCCCGTCCATTGAACATGCCGATGCCGCGCACCTCGCCGGTGATGCCTCCTTCCCGCGGCAGTTCCACAGGTTCGGTGATCACGACGCCGCCCAACGCGTCACTACCGTACTGCACGCTCGCCGCGCCCTTCACCACCGTGATGCGCTCGCTGCTGAGCGGGTCCAGGTTCGGCGCGTGTTCGGTGCCCCATTGCTGGTCCTCCTGCCGCACACCTTGGTTGAGGATAAGGACCCGGTTGCCGCTCAACCCATGGATCACCGGCTTGCTGATCGTGGGGCCGCTGTTCAATGTGGTCACGCCCGGAATGCGCGCGAGCATCTCGCCCAACGTGCGTCCCGCCTCCTTCTCCATCGCGTCCTTGTCGATGCTCTTATGGCCCTGCCCGACGTTCTCGTCCGGTCGCGCACGCGCCACCTCCACCTCTTTCAACTCTTCGGCATGGTGCTCCATACGGATGCGGACGACATCGTCCTTCGGCACGCGCACCTTCACCTCCACCGGCGCGCAACCGATGTGCGCCACCCGCAACGTGTACACACCGGCGCACAAGCCATCGACCACGAACCGTCCCTGCTCGTCGGCGAGCACGGATCGACCCAGTTCCACGACGCGCACATCCGCCAGGTCGAGCCCCATGGCGTCATGCTCATCCTGGACCACACCGTTGAGCGTGAGCGTGCAGGCCCCCTGCGCATTTGCGCGGAAGCCGTAGAACAGGACGGGGACGATCGCGATGAGCGAGCGGATCCACATGTGTTTCATCCCGACGTGTCGGGGGTGAAGGCCCGACACATGGCCAGGCGGTTCAAGTGAGGAAATGGAGAAATGCGCGAACGCGCGGCCGCAGCGCGGCGATGACCTCAGCGGTCAGCCCAGCGAAGGCGGACCACGATCGGTGTTGCGCAGGACATGGCCTACATCAGCTATCGGGAGGGCACAAGGCCCATCCAAACCAATGACATGGACAACGAACGAAAGTCCGGCGATCCGCTCCTGCACCGCGATCGGCAGCGCATGGTCGCAGACCGGGCAGATGTTCTCCACGGTGGCTGCGCCATCCGCATCGTGATGCGCCTCGATCGCACCATGGTGATGCCACGTGGAGGGTGGTGTGACCACCAAGGCCATCAGCGCCAAGAGCGACCAAGCGGCGACCAGTCGATGGAACTTGACGGACATGCGCGACGAAAGTAGGCATCTTCGGAGCCGACGACCGCCATGGCCCAACGTGATCTCGACCGGTTCCTCCACTTCGGCTGGAACGCTGCGCGCTACGCATTGGGCCCGCTGGCGGCCATGCTCATCCCATGGGTGGTGATGCAGCGCGCCTCGAAGTCGCTTTGGGGCGATACCGTGGCGATCATGATCACCGTCCAGCTCGCTTCGCACATCCTGCGCTGGGGGAGCCGGGAAATGCTGCCGCGGCTTTTCGCGGAGCAGCCTGCCAGAACGGGCGCGATCTGGATGACCAACCTGATCTCGCGCACCTGGTTGGTATTGCCGGTGGCCCTCGCCCTGTTCTTCGTGCATGCCGCGACCCCGCTCGCCGTTGCCTGGCTGCTCCTGCTGTTCCTGAACAACAGCTTCGAAACGCTTGTCGTATGGAGAAAGCGCTTCGGTATCTCGTTCGCCATTGATGCCGCAGGGCTGCTGGTCACGCTCGCAGGGATCCGGTACACCACCGGGCTGACGCTCGAAAGCACCGTACAATGGGTGGTGATCGGACAGGCGACGCGCACCGTCCTCCTGTCCTTCGCCTTCGCGCGCGATCTCGCCGCGAAACCCGCCATCGATGTCCGCGCGCATCTGGCCCACGCCTTTCCCTTCCTGCTCATCGCCCTCAGCGGCCTGCTCGGTTCGCGCGCCGATCTCTATGTGATGGGCCTCATCGCCGATCGCGCCATGCTCGCGGAGTACCAGGTGGTGGCCGGCTACTTCGTCCAGCTCCAGGCACTGGCCGGCATCATCGCCGTGCCTTTCACCCGGGAATTGTATCGCATGGGGCCCACAGGCGTTCAGAAGGCCACGGGTCGTCTCGCAGCGCTCGGCCTGTTGATCCTCCTGCCCGTCGGCCTGATCGGCCACGAGCTTTTCGCGCGCTTTTACGGGTTCGACCTATCGTTCTGGACGATCGTGGCGGGCTGCCTGGTCGGGTGGCCCGTGTACGCGTACACGCCCATGGTCCAGACCGTGTACAAGCATGGACGGGAATTGACCATGGTGACCGCCGGGTTCGTCACGGCGGCGATCAGTTCCGGGCTTACCTGGCTCCTGGTCCCGCGTTTCGGGATCACCGGTGGGCTGGCCGCCGCGGCGATCAGCCAGTTCCTCATGCTCGTTGCGGTCCGCGCGGTCTTCCGTGCGCTCGCCAGTGGCAGCCGTTAGATTCGCGGTCCATGAACGGGACGATACTCTTCAACCCGCGCAGCGCGAAGTGGAAGAGCCGCCTGCCCAACAGCATCCTGCAGGTTGGTGCGAGCATCCATGGAAAACGCGACTACGTCTTCGTGGACGGCAACCGCGAGGAGGATCCGTGGAAGGTGATCGAGGAACACCTGCTTACCGGACGCTACCGCTACTTCGGGACCACGGTGATGCCCGGCCCGCAACTGCGCCAGGCCATCCCCTTCGCCAAGCTCGTCCGCGAGCGTTTCCCGAACGTCATCAACATTTGGGGCGGCTACTTCGCTGCGAACCAGCACAAGGTCGTGCTCGCCTCCGGTCACGTGGACCATGTGTTCGACGGTCCCGCCGATGCGGGGTTCCCGCTGCTGCTCGATGCGCTCGACCGCGGCTCGCCGCTCGACGCCATCCCCAACCTCATCCACGTGCGCGACGGGGCCATCATCCGGAACGCCAAAGCCGCGCTGGCCGACATGGATGGGCTACCGGAATTCCCGTACGACCATCTCGACGCGCACTATCCCTTGGCGCCCTACCTGGCGAACTCCTACCTCGGCACACGCACCATCGCCTATCACAGCAGCTTCGGATGCCCCTTCACCTGCGGCTTCTGCGCCGTCGTGCCCATCTACAACGCGCGTTGGAAGGGCATGGGCGCGGAGCGCATCCATCGCGACATCGTCTACCTGAAGGAACGGTGGGGCGCGAACGCGATCGAGTTCCACGACAACAACTTCTTCGTGAACGAGAAGCGCACGGTGCATTTCAGCAAGCTCGTCGGCCCGGAGAACATGGGCTGGTGGGGCGAAGGGCGCATCGACACGATCGACAAGTACAGCGATGACAGCCTCGCTTTGATGCGCGATGCCGGATGCCGCATGATCTTCTTCGGCGCTGAGAGCGGTGATGACGCGGAACTGAAGCGCATGGACAAGGGCGGTACCCAGAGCGGAGCCCAGATCCTGCGCTTCGCCGAGCGGATGAGGCGCGTAGGCATCGTCCCCGAGTACTCCTTCGTGCTCGGCTTCCCCGCACCCACCGAACGCGAGGTGCTTTCGCGTATCGACCGCGACATCGCCTTCATCCGCAAGGTGAAGGACGTGAACCCGGACACGGAGATCATCATCTATGTCTACAGCCCCGTACCGGTGGAAGGCAGCGACCTTTATGAGCGCACGAAGGCGGAGGGTTTCCGATTCCCGGAGAGGCTCGAAGACTGGTTGGACCCACAGTGGGAGAATTTCGATCTGCGGAAGAACCCGTTGACGCCATGGCTGACGCCCAAAGCCATCGATCGGATCCGTGATTTCGAGACCGTTCTCAACGGCCGGTACCCGACCGTGACCGATGTCCGGCTTTCCCCTGCGCAACGATCGACGATCCGAACGCTCAGCGCGCTGCGCTACCGCACCGGGATGAACCGTTGGCCCTACGAGATCAAGGCCCTCCAGAAACTGTGGCGCTACCGGCAGCCCGAGACGGAAGGTTTCCCCTCCAAGTGAGCGGCCCGGGCATTATACGCCGCACGGCCCTGCGCGCTGCGGCCCCGGTCCTCAAACGCTGGTACGCATGGTGGAACGGCCGCGAGCGGCAGGTGCGCGTGGACGGGCTGGACTTCGTGGTGCTCCCCGGGGTGTTCCCTCCGCATCTTTTCTTCAGCACGCACTTGCTCGCCGAACACGTGCGTACGCGCCCACTTCAAGGCCGGACCTTCCTGGATCTTGGTACCGGATCCGGCCGCATCGCGCTGACCGCCGCTCGGGCCGGTGGCATCGTTACCGCATGCGACCTGAACCCCGCCGCCGTGGCCTGTGCGACGAACAATGCCGCGCGCAACAACCTCCGGATCATCACCGTGCTGAGCGACCAGTTCGACGCCCTGCCCGACCACTTCGATGTCATCGCCATCAACCCGCCCTACTACGATCGCGACCCGGCAACGCCGTCCGAGCACGCCTTCCTGGCCGGTGAAGGTCTGCTCTACTTCCAACGGTTGTTCCCTGTCCTCGCGGACAGGATCCGCCAAGGCTCCGAGGTATTCGTGGTGTTGAGCGAAGACCTGGACCTGGAACGCATCCGTGCCATCGCGCGGGAGAGTGCCCTCGGCATGGATGCGATACGCAGCGCGCGCCGCTGGGCGGAAACCAGCACCGTGTTCATGATCAGGCGCTTGACCGATGCCCGGTCCAGTCCCACCGGTTCATAACCGTCCATCACCTGATCCATTCGGGATGACCGAACCCGTTACTTTCACGGTGTCGATCCGTCATGCGCAAGCTCCTCGCCCCGGTCCTGCTCGCAGCGCTGTTCCTCGTGAACGGCCCGGCGACCAAGGCCCAAAGCGCCGATCGCGTCTCCCTGATGACGGACCTGTGCGGTTGTATGAGCGCCATCGATCTTCAAGGGGATGATCGGGCGGTGGAAACCGGTGTGAGGAACTGCTTGGAGAATGCCGTGATCATGCACCCCACTGAGGTACAAGCCTTGCTGAGCCGCACGCCATCGACCGGAACCCGGGCGTTCCAATTGGGAACCGCGCTGGGTGGCAATCTGCTCCGGGTGTGCGAACCGTTCCGGGCGGTGAAGGCCAGGCTGCAGCAGATGCCACCCAAGAAGCAGGGCACCTAGAGGCGATCTGTGATTGCCCTCTTTCTTCTTTCGCGCGCGTCCGACGCTTCGTCGTGCCACCGCTGCGCCGTTCGGGTTCCATCCCCGTCAAGTCGGGATGAAAACCCTCGCATACAGGAGAAACCGAGGGTTTTGCTCCGCTTCTTTCGGGGCAATGACACCCGGCTTTTCCTGCTTGCACCGGGGTGCGCCCGCCATCGGCTATTTTCGGGGCCGTTGAAAACACGACCCTTTCGCCTGAGGCCCCCCCTGTCCGAGGACCGGTGACCGCACTCAGCCATTGACAAAACGCTCCAGCAAACAACGCATGCGCCTGAACCTTACGCTTCCCTGCCTTCTGATCGGCTTCCACCTGAGCGCCCAATGGACACCGCTGTCCGCCGGCATCTCCAGCAACCGCAGCCTTTGCGAACTGGACAACGACCTTTACTGCGCGTCCTACACCAGCGGTGTGAAGAAGAGCGACAACGGCACCGGACCTTTCACATCGGTGAACAACGGGCTGCCGAACACCGGGGGTATCTACTACGTGCAAAGCGTGGGGACCGATGGCACGTACGTCTTCGCCGGCACGGAGAGCGGGATCTACCGCAGTGACAACGGCGGCACCAGTTGGACCATCGCCAACGGCACGCTCGTGGCGAGTCCGACCGTCTACGCGAACAAGTTCTTCGCTTTCGGCGGCAATATCCTGGCCGTATTCGCCGGTTCCATAGCGGAAGGCGGCGGTATCTGGCGCAGTGGCAATGCCGGCGACACCTGGCTCATCGGCCATAGCGGCATGGGCAGCAACGTGGCGGTGAACCACATCACCCAGGTGGGCAACACCCTCTGGGCCAGCACCAGTGTCGGCCTGTACACGAGCACCGACGATGCCCAGAACTGGACGCCATCCCCAAGTGTGAACTATACGGTCTTTTCGCTGGCCTCCCTGAACAACACCTTGGTGATCGCCTGCACCTACGGCATGCGCTACAGCACCAACGGCGGCAGCGTGTGGTCGGACGCCACTGGCGATCCCAGCGCCCCCATCAAGGGTGAACTGACTGCCTTTGACGGGATGCTCTACACCCTGCTGCCTTCACCGGATGGTTGCATGCGCAGTACGAACAACGGAGCGACGTGGAGCGACTACAACACCGGTTTCGGAGTGGTGGACGCTTCGGCCCAGGAGGAATTCCTCGTTGCGGGGAACACCTTGTATTGCACGGCCTTGTTCGACCTCTACAGCATCACCGCCACGGGGAACGGCATCTCAGGAGAGGAACCCGCTCCCATGTCCATTTTCCCGACGACCTTCGAGGACGGGTTCACCATCCGGAACAACGACGTGGACGGCCACCTGCTGTTGATCGACGCGGCCGGGCGAACGGTGCGCTCGGTGCGCGTGCTGCCCGGTGCCGACCAGTGGATCGAGCGGGAGGGGCTTCCCGCCGGCGCCTATCCCGTCTTTGTACAGGATCTCCGATCGGGGGCACGTACCGCCTTAGGCACCCTGATCGCCCAATGATCCGTCTTCCGATCGAGCTTTGATCAACCAACCGCACCTGACCTCCGCTCCCCGTATGCGATCCCGCATCCTGCGCGCCCTGTTGGCGCCACCGGCCTTTGTCGCATTCGTTGGCTGCGTGGCACAGCCGTGCCTGATCGACTTCACGCTCACCGCGAACCCGCCGCCCGTTGGCGGACAGTACACCGCCGGGCAGAACGTCCAGTTCTGCTTCACGGTGAACCAATGGGATCAACCCCTGAACAATTGGCTGCACGGCGTGGTGCCAACCTTCGGAGCGGGTTGGGATGCGGGCACATTCATCGCTGACCCAGGGCCTTCGGACTGCTTCGGGCTGGTTGGCAACTGGGCGTTCTTCAACTCGGTCACCGGGACGGGCCCCTTCAACGTGGGTACCGTCGGGCCCGGTTGGTTCTATGACGATGACCTCGATGGGGATCCCGGGAACAACCTCGGCGACAACTGCTTCGGTCCTTGGACCTTCTGCTTCTCCATCAGCGTGGCCAGCGACATCAACTGCGTGGACGGCGCTGACCTCTCCGTCACGTTCGATACGTTCGGCGACAGCGAGACCGGCGCTTGGACCGATGCCGGATGCGGTGGGGACGTGGTCGGCACACAAGCCTCGACCGCGCTCTGTTGCTCCGCCAACGCGGGCACAGACGGTGTGGCCTCGCTGTGCTTTTCCGACGGCCTGACCGACCTGTTCAATTTCCTCGGCAACTTCCCGGATGCGGGCGGTACATGGACGGATCCGTTCGGTACGCCGGTCGCCCAGCCCATCGACCCGGCCGTTTCCGCCAGTGGCGACTACACCTACACGGCCAACATCCCGGGCTGCGCTCCGGACCAATCGATCGTGAGCGTGACCATCAGCTTCGGAGCCAACGCCGGTGCCGATGCGTTCGCATCCGTCTGCGACCAGGGACCGACCACGGATCTGTTCCCGTTCCTGTTCGGCGCTGAGGCCGGCGGCACTTGGACCGATCCCTTCGGTTTCTTCTTCTCCGGCATCTTCGATCCGGCCTTCAACACGAACGGTTCCTACACCTACTCGGTCCCCGGCATCGGTAGCTGCCCGAGTGACGATGCCTTCGTGATCGTCAACATCGTCGCCAGCCCCAATGTGGGCACATCCACCGCGCTGGATCTGTGTTCCAATACCGGGCCCGTGGACCTGTTGCCCGTGCTCGGAGCCGACTTCGGCGGCACATGGGTCGATCCGAACGGGAACGGCAGCAACGGGTTCTTCGACCCCTTCAGCAGTGTGCCCGGCACCTACACCTATACGTTGGCCGGCAACCCGCCCTGTACGTTCGCCGAAGCCACCGTGGATGTCGCCGTGAACAACCCGCCGCAGACCGGTGCCGTGATCCCCACGTCCGCTTGCAGCGGGGATGCGCCGATCGATCTCTTCCCGCTCTTCTTCGGACTGGCCGACCCGGGGGGAAC
>JAGODO010000065.1 GCA_017998165.1 Flavobacteriales bacterium
AGGTCAAGCCACCTCGATGTCGATGGGCTCCTCGGTGGTGATGTCGTAGACGGCGTGGTAGTTCATGTACCTCGCAGGGTCTATGCCGGCGGGTCGAACCACTCTTTGCGGTTAGCCACCTCCACCAAATGATCTATGGTGAAATGACCGGTCTTGGCGACACGCTGGAATCGAAACCTCTTCCAAAGCCGATCAAAGACATCAGCCAGTGGTGTGTCGCTATCGCCATAGTCAACATCACTCCCAACGCCATCCATGTTCACGTCATATCGGTCAGCGAACTCATCCATGAAGGCCCATGCATCAAGGCCCGCAACTCCGGTTCCCCAGAAGAACTTGGTCTTTGGTGTAGGCGTGAATCCGAGCTGCTCTTCAATGAAACGGATGATCTCTTCTCGGTCGGCCATGCTTCGAAATACTACTGCCCCTTCATCTCCCCCTGCTTCCTTTCCAACTGCATCGGGTTCGGCTGCTTCCACTCGCGCTCCTTGAAGATGTCGAACCGCGTGGGCACCATTTTGGGCGGCCAGCTGTTGTTGTTCAGGTCGCAATCCGCTGTTTCGAGGAAGGGGTCCAGGGTCACGCTCTTCACCTCCTTGCGCTTCACGAAGACCTTGCTCACCTCATCGGCGCTCTTCCAGATCTCTGCGGGGATGCGATCCGTTTCCTTGGTACCATCGGCGTATTCCCATTCCAGGATCACCGGCATCACCAGGCCACCGATGTTCTTGAACGAAAGTTCATACAGATGCAGGTCCTCGTTCAACAGGGCGAGTTCCTCGGGCTTCAGGCCCTTCTTCCACTTCTCGAACTCCGTGACATCACGTTCGGTGGCGGTGATGGGATCGAAGCGGTTGTAGAAGTCCTTGGTGCTGGGGTCGCGCTCCACCACCACTTGCGCCACGTCGGTCTTGTTGCGCTCGCGGCTGATGTCCGCCACTTCGCGTGACTTGTCCTCGCGCTTGAGCTTCTCGGCCTGCAACGGGTCGCGCGGGTCCATGCGCTTGTACTTCAGGTTCTCGATGCTGATGTCCACGTGGTCGGTGGTGTAGAACCAGCCGCGCCAGAACCAGTCGAGGTCCACGCCGCTGGCATCCTCCATGGTGCGGAAGAAGTCGGCTGGGGTGGGGTGCTTGAACTTCCAGCGCTCGGCGTAGGTCTTGAAGGCGTGATCGAAGAGTTCGCGGCCCATCACTGTTTCACGCAGGATGTTGAGCGCCGTGCAGGGCTTGCCGTAGGCGTTGTTGCCGAATTGCGTCAGGCTCTCGCTGTTGGTCATGATCGGTTCGATGCGCGCCTTCACCTTGTCGGGTGATGCGTTCGGGTCGCCCTTCATGTAATCCACGATGTTGCGGGGCTTGCCGCGCCAGCTGGGGTAGTCGCGGTCCCACTCCTGCTCGGTGAGGTATTGCACGAAGGTGTTCAGGCCCTCGTCCATCCACGTCCATTGCCGCTCATCGCTGTTGATGATCATCGGGAAGAAGTTGTGGCCCACCTCGTGCGTGATCACGCCGATCATGCCATACTTCGTTCGTTCGCTGTAGGTGCCGTCTTTTTCCGGACGACCGCCGTTGAAGCAGATCATCGGGTACTCCATACCGATCTTGTCGGTGTGGATGCTCTGCGCCACGGGGTAGATGTAGTCGCAGGTGAACTTGCTGTACGTCTTGATCGTGTGCGCCACCACCTTGGTGCTGTACATCTCCCACAACGGGTTGCCCTCTTTCGGGTAGAAGCTCATGCAGAGGACGTTCGTGATCTTGGGCGCAACACCAACAGGTTGGTTCATACCGTCCCACATGAACTTGCGGCTATTGGCAAAAGCGACATCGCGCACGTTCGTGGCCTTGTAGGTCCAGGTCTTCTTGCCGACCGACTTCTTCGCGTCAGCGCTCTTCGCTTCGTTCTGCTTCGCTTCATCCGGCGTTACGATGAAGACCGGTGCCGTGGCGGTGCGTGCCTTGGCCAGCCGTGAACGTTGTTCGGCCGTGAGCACTGCGCTTTCGTTCTGCAATACACCGGTGGAAGCCACCACATGATCACCGGGCACAGTGATGCTCAGCGTGTAGTCGCCGAAGTCGAGGGTGAACTCGCCCGCGCCGAGGAACTGCTTGTGCATCCAGCCGCTGTAGTCCATGTAGGCGGCCATGCGCGGGTAGAATTGGGCGGTGGTGAAGATGTAGTTGTCCTCCTCGGGAAAGTACTCATAGCCCCCGCGGCCGCCCCACTTCATGCGGTCGTTCATCCAGTTCCACCATTCCACCTTGAACGCGTACGTCCCACCGGGGGCCAGCGGCTTCGGCAGGTCGATGCGCATCATCGTTTTGTTGATGGTGTACGTGAGCTTGCCGCCGCTCGCATCGGTAACGGATGTGATCTTGTATCCGCCATCGAAGGGTTTCACCCATTTCGCCACCTGGTCCAGGTTCACGCTATCGCCGACGGTGCTCGTACGGATGGTGTTCGCGTCGCTGCCCGGTTCGAAGATGTTCTGGTCCAGTTGCAGCCAGAGGTAGTCGAGTTTGTCCGGGCTCTGGTTGTGGTAGGTGATCGTCTCGTAGCCGGTAAGCTTGGGAAGCGTACCGCTACCGTCGGCAATGGGTTCGCTGATCTCCACGTGGATGTCGTAGTCCGCCTTCATCTGCCAGTAGGCGTGACCGGGCGCGCCGCTGGCCGTACGCTGCTCGTTCGGGGTGGGCAGTTCCTGGTCCAGCTGCCGGAACTTGTCGCGGCCGTAGCGTTGGTCCTGTTGGGCGATGGCCGTGCAGGCGGCGAGCGCGCCGAGAACGAGGAAGAGGTGCCTGTTCAGCATGTGGTGCATCCCGATGCAAGGGGAATGGCGAAAATAGGAGGACTATCGGTGAGGCTGTCCCACCGTTCTGGGATGAACGGAGATACCGCATGGGTCGTGCAAGCCGTGCATCTTTGGGCTGTGCGGCGCGTGTGCAGGCACCATCCCGGGGCTATGCAGCGTCCCTGTTAAGAACCCAAGCGAACCATGACCATGACGATCCGGACAAGCTTCATTGTGGGCATTGCGCTCGCCAGTGATGTGATGGGGCAGACGAGCACAAGCGATTGCCTGGGAGCGATCCCCTTGTGCGGGGGGCTCTATACGGAGACGAGCGCGCCGCTCGGCACAGGGAACGCTTACGAATTCACCGGCACATGCAATGCGAATCTCGAATCGGCCAGCCTTTGGTACACGTTCACCGTGCAGGAAGCAGGCAACCTCAGTTTCATTCTGGACCCGGCGAACGAGCTTGACGACTATGACTGGGGGCTGTTCAACATTTCGAGCGGAGGTTGTGCGGGCATCCAGGACGGTAGCTCCCCCGAGGTCAATTGCAATTCGTACGGGTCGCTGGTCACGAATGGCTCCACGGGTATTTCGAGCACCAACGGAGGCACGGGCAATACCAACGGTCCCGGCGATCTCAACGGCCCACCCTTCAATGCGGACCTCCCGGTGCTGGTAGGCCAGACCTATGCATTGGTGGTGATGAACTGGACCGGCAGCCCGGACGGTTACACCATCGATTTCACACAGAGCACGGCGAACATCTACGATCAGACCGCGCCTTACGTGGTGGGCGTGGTGCCGGATTGTGCCAACCAGCAGTTCTTCATCGCGTTCAGCGAGAACGTTGTCACCTCCACGGTCGAGGCGGGCGACTTCCAGCTCATTTCTTCCCTGGGGCAGATCCATCCCTGCACCAACGTGATCCCTGTCGACCCCGTGGCCAGTGCTCAGAACACCTTCACCATTGAATTGGGTGCGGGCATCAATGAAGGCGGAACGTTCACCGTGAACATCACGGATCTGTTCGGCAACGTGGAGGATGTGTGCGGCAACACGGTCGTGGATACCACGTTCGAGGTGCAGCTGATCGCTCCGCCTGCGTTCGAGGCGGTGGCCACCACGGCGTGCAACGGTTCCAACGGAGCGATCCAAGGGAGCCAGACAAGCGGAACAGCGCCTGCCGTGTTCGAGGTGGATGGTAGCCCCATGCCCGATGGATACCTGGACGGATTGGATGCGGGTACGCATACAGTCACCTTGATCGACGCGAGCGGATGCACCGCCAACCAACAGATCACGGTGCCGGATCATGATTTGCAGGTCACCATTCCGCAGGAACAGGAGGCACTCTCATGTGCCAACCCCTTCGTCACGATCGGGGGTGTGACTGTCACGCCACCGCAGGACGTCCTGTATTCCTGGACGGCCCTGTTGCCCGAGGATACGCTCACCGGTTTCAGTACGAGCGTTGCGCCTCAAGTGGGTGACGCGGGGATCTACAGCGTCCAAGTCACCGACCCCGTGACCGGATGTACGGAGGCCGCCGCGGTGGAGATCCTTGAATCCACCATCGTGAACCTGGACCTCAGTACACTGACCTTCCCCAACGTCATTTCACCCAATGGGGATGGGAAGAACGATATCTGGCATCCGTTCCTTCCTGGCAACCCCGAACTGGACGTCATGCCCATGTTCGATGATTACGAGTTGAGCGTCTTCGATCGGTGGGGTACCCCCGTTCAAGAGAACAGCGGGAAGCGCATATGGAACGCATCGGGGGCTGCGGAAGGCACCTATTTCTATACGGTGTCGTATTCGGCGGAGTGCGGTGCCCGGGTGGAAGGCGAACGGAACGGCATTGTTACCGTGCTCAGGTAGATCGTCGTCGCCAGCCGCCCCAGGCCATTGGCACATCTTTGCGGGGATATGAAAGCCCTGTTCCTCGCACTCGGCCTGGCCGGTGCCGCACCGATCCACGACTTCTTCGTCTCCATCCTCACCATCCGGCACAAGCCGGAGACGCGGACGCTCGATCTCACCTGGCGCATCACCGCGCACGATATGGAGCACGCGTTCGAGAGCACCGCACCCCTGAAGCTCGGTTCCGACAAAGAGCATCCGAAAGCCGACAGCCTGCTGAACGACTACTTCACCCATCGCCTCGTGCTGTTGCAGGAGGACAAGCAGCTCAGTTGGCAGTGGGTGGGGAAGGAACTCGATGGGGAAACGCTGTACTGCTATCTCCAGGTTACGGATGTATCCACCCCGAACGATCTGATGGTGCAGAACACGCTGTTGATGGACGTTTTCGGCGAACAACAGAACCTGGTGCATGTGGAAGGGGAGAGGATGCCGACGAGGTCGCATACGTACATCCGGGGATCATCTCCGCATACATTCACATGGTGATCACCTACCGTGCTGAACAGTCCATCAACCAACACATGAGGCGATGAGGATCCTGATCATGTTGACCGCTGCCAGCGCATACCTGGGGTTGAACGCCCAACCATGGGTGCCGATCACCTCACCATCATCCGGGCTGCTGCTGTCCTGTTCGTTCGTAAGCGGGGATACCGGCTGGGTCATGCAGCAAGACAATCCAAGCGGTGCGAATGATGCGGTGTACAAGACAACGGACGGCGGGGTCTCTTGGACATCCCAGGTATATCCGCCGGATCCTGCGTTCACCGGCCGCTACTTCTGCGCGGTGCATTTCGTGAACGCTGAGCACGGGATCATCACCTGCAACAACTACTACAACGGGAACGTCGACCCTGCGCTCTACAGTACGGTGCTCTGGACGGATGATGGCGGGGCGAATTGGACCTACAAGGACTTTGGGAACAACCATATTTCCGATTACGATGGAAGGTTGGTGAACGACTCGGTGGCGTACGTGATCGGCCAGTATGGCGTTCGGAAGAAGACCACCGACGGTGGCGCGACCTGGACGGACCTTTACTCCGTGAGCCCGTACAGCGGAATGAAGCTCTTCCCGATCAGTGAAGACACCGTTTACTACGTGGGGCTGGATAACCTGAGCCTCTACGGTGCGTTCGGGATGACATTGAACGGTGGTGGCACATGGCCCACCTCGGTGGTCTCCTTGAATACAGCGATGAGGGCCATCCACTTCAATGATCACCTGAACGGCTGGATCGGCGGTCATGGAGGAGAGATCCTGCGAACGGATGATGCGGGCGCGACGTGGATCCCATGCACCACCGGCGTAACGGACGTGATCAACGACCTCGAGTTCACCGATGGGTCCAATGGATGGGCTGTGACATCAGCGGGTCAGATCCTCCGGAGTGTCGATGGTGGACAGAGCTGGCAGGTGGAGCACGACGGGACAACGCCGCTTTGGGACCTCGACTTCGTGGCATGGGGCATGGGATACGCGGTGGGGGAAGATGGCTTGGTGCTCAGCTTCCAGGGCACTGCCGGTATCCAAGAGCCGCCGGCCTTATCGCGTCTGGACGTGTTCCCGAATCCATGCAGGTCTATCGCGACCCTGAACTGGGGCAGACCCCTCGTGGATGCCGATATCGCCATATTCCGGATGGATGGTTCGATCGCCGCACGCTTCTCGGGGTTCTCCGGAACGCGTTGTGTGATCGATACGCGCAGTTGGGTTCCCGGTGTATACGCGGTCGGGATGGTGGGGGGAGGTTCGGGCAGCTTCGAACGGCTGGTGGTGACCCATGAATAGCCACATAGCTCTGAGCGTAGCATGATGTCGCGCCAGGAGAAAGCCGCCTTCATCACCACCCGAGCTGCAGAGTTCTACCAACGCACGTTATGATAGTCACAAGACGTGTTCTCACCGTACTAGCATGGACGAACATTATCGCAGCTTGCATCCTTACGTTAGTCCTGAACCTTGGGCCGGTCGAATTCAGTAGTGATGCGGTGGAGTCGACCTTTCTGGCTTGGCGGGTCTTGGGTGTCACGGCCAGTATATTGCTGTTGATCCTGCTGCGGATACGGGACACCGATGCCGGGTTGGAAAGGGCGTTGAAGCTCATCGCGGCCGTCGTCTTTTCTGTCATCTTCCTTGTCCTGGCCGGCATCGTTGGATTCGCCAGTGGAATGTGCTCATGGTCCGAAAGCAGCACGGTTTTCATCAACGAGGCCGATCCTGGCCGAAGGATCGTGATCCGCGATTTCGGTTGCGGTGCAACTGACGGCGGCCCTCCGGTGATCAAGACATTTGAAATGAAGAGGTTGACCAATTGGCTCAACTACGTTCATCAAGTAGATACCACCTTGATCGACCGCGCGCAATGGCGACGAGTTGAAAGCGAACAATGACCCGCAGAGAGAAAGCCGACTTCGCCGCCACGGAACTGGCGAAGCTCTACCCGCGCACCGCCATCCCCCTTGACCACGAGGATCCCTACACGCTGCTCGTAGCGGTGGTCCTCAGCGCCCAATGCACGGACAAGAAGGTGAACGAGATCACGCCGTTGCTCTTCGCCAAGGCACGCACGCCGAAGGAGATGGTAAAGTTGAGCGTGGAGGAGATCCAGGACATCATCCGGCCATGCGGGCTTTCACCCATGAAGAGCAAGGGCATCCACGGCCTTTCGCGGATCATTCTGGATGAGCACGGAGGGAAGGTGCCGCAGACGTTCGCTGCATTGGAAGCATTGCCGGCCGTGGGGCACAAGACCGCCAGCGTGGTGATGTCCCAGGCCTTTGGGTTTCCGGCGTTCCCGGTAGATACGCACATCCACCGCCTGGCCTACCGCTGGACCTTGACCACGGGCAAGAGCGTGGAGCACACCGAAGCCGACCTGAAGAAGCTCTTTCCCGAAGACACGTGGAACGCGCTGCACTTGCGCATCATCTACTTCGGGCGGGAGCATTGCCCGGCGAAGGGACATGATGCGCGCAAGTGTCCGATCTGTGCGGTGATCGGGCGGAAGGAGCTGTTCACATGAGCGATACCTCTGAAGGCCGATACTTCAAGCTGCCTACAGGCTACATGCACGTCGATGGCAGGGGCATCGCTTTCACGCGCTCGGGCAATTGGGAGGAGGCGGCCGCAGCGAAGGAGCGGGTATCGCGTGCGAGCGTCGGCCGCATCGTGCGTGTGGTGGTCGGTATCGGGCTGATACTCGTTGGGTTGGTCTTCTATGCCATGAAGGGGCTGCGCGCGAGCACCGGAATGGCTTTCGTGATCGCTGCGGCCGGGGCGGCCTTCGGTGTATATAAGCTCTTGAACAGCGTGAAGGATGATCTCGCCGAAAGCTTCGCTATCCCCTTTGCCAAGGTGCGGTCCTTGGAACCCACCGGCAGAGGATTGCGGATCAAGTTCGTCAACGGTGGGTGGAAGGAGGACGAGGTGAACGTGCAGCTGCCCGAAGCCGAGGCCACCTGGGTCCAGGCCGCGTGGGCGTCACAATGCCGGTGATCGGCTATGGTGCGACGGTTTCGACCGACGGAGGAGCGGGGTCCTTGCCGCTGAAATGGCAGCTGCGCCACATGACGATGCAGCAAACGAGCGCGAACAACGACATGGCGTAGAACGGCCAGCGCGCGGAATTCGGATGCGGGGTGTAGGTGTCCTTGGTCGACATGGGAACGCTTGGTTTCGGCGGCGCAAAGAAAGCGGAACGGGGCGTTCGCCGCTCACTCGATCCGGTTCTCGGGCCGTTCCAGGAGGTTCACCACGGCCGTACTCCCCGCCCAAAGCCCGTCGAAGTACATCTTCTCTTTCAACAAGGGGATCATCAGGCTGTCGATGTAGCTCTCGCAGATGGTATCGGACATCACCTTCTCGGCCCCCACGCCGGTGGCGATGAAGATCTCGCCCTGCTTCTTGCTGAAGGCGATGACCACCCCGTTGTTCTTGTGCTTTTTGCCCACCTCGATGACCTCGCCGAAGGTTGCCGCATAGCCGTAAATGTCGGGCTGGCCGTCGTAGGAATCCGTTGTGACGAGCACGATCTCATTGGTAGTCCGGAGCTCGTGGCCACGGAACAGGGTATCCAACTGTTTCTCCTCCTCCGATGTAAGGATATTTTCATTGTCGAAGACGAACTGCTCGCGGTGTTTGTCCTTCTTGGGAGCGAAGGCCAGGCAGAGCAGGAGCGAGGCGATGATGGCGGCGCGCATGGAGCCAAAATAGGCCAAGCGTCGGCTTTGTGCAGCCTCGCTCTGAGGTCAATGTGCGGATTGCGCGGTCGACAGGCTGTCGTAACGAGCCAAGATTTCATCCAGTCTGCACTGTGCGGCCCATTTCAGGCATTGGATGTGACAAGCTTCATCCGGCGAACCAACATCCGCGCAGCCCTTCTTGCACAACACGGCCCTCTGCACGAACCAGAGATCCTGTTCGCGCGCGAGGCGTTCCCGGCAGTCCCTTGAGGTATCGAGTTCGATTATCTGCTTCACATAGTTCGCCGTGAGCTTGGCCAGGTTCGACAGTTCACTCCGGGCATATTCGCCGCCATCGTCCCAAGTCGGCAGCAGCATGAACTCACCACAACCGATGCGCACTGCGATTCGTTCTGAAGTGACAACTTCCGAACTGAAGTGTTTCGGAAGGGTGGAAGATGCGGGCGGTCGGGTGCTGTCTATAGTAGCAACTTCGGCACTAAGCTGTCCGGACTGGGATGAGGGTGAAGGCTCCTTACAACCCAGCATCACGGCAAGACCGAGTACAATTGGAAGGAAACCGACGTTGCTCATGCGTGATCAACCCCTCACCGGCACCCTCACGGCCGAGAAAGCGCGCTGCTTAACGCTGTAGCTATGGCCCTTGGAGATGATGTGCACCTTCATCCCTTCGATGCTGAAGGGCTGCCCTTCCTCCACGTCAGCGTAGTCGCTGTAGGTGATATCGTGGCCATCGAAGATCATCACCTGCCCGCTGCCGATGGTCTCAAGCATGTCCGCGTCGGTGATCACCACACCGGTGTCCTCGCCGAGGCCGATGCCGATGGCGGCCGGGTTCGCGGCCACGGCCTGTGAGAGGCGGCTGAAACGCCCCCGCTCCACGAAGTGGCTGTCCACGATCACGTCATAGATGAGCGCAGCACCGGTGGTCATCTTCACACCGCCCTTCACCAGTCCGCTGGCGCTGTGGCCCTGGTAGATCATGGTGCTGCTCATGCACATGGCGCCCGCGCTGGTGCCTGCGATGACGAAGCCGGCTTCCTCCTCGTAGCGGCGCTTCATCAGTTTCAGGAAGGCTGTTCCGCCGAAGATGGTGGTGAGGCGCAGCTGGTTGCCACCGCTCATCATCACACCATCGGCCTTGGACAGCCGCTTGATCATGTCCATCTTCACCTGGCCCCGCTCGCGGATGTCGAGCACATCGATATCCTTCGCGCCCAGCCTGCCGAAGGCTTCGATGTAGTTGGCCCCGACCTCGTTCGGAATGGAACTGGCGCTGGTGATCACGGCGATGCGGGCGCTGGTGCCCCCCATCTCGTCCACCACGCGCTTCAGGATGCCCTCTTCGATGAAGTTGTGGGTGAAGACCTTGACGTTGTGCCCGGCTTCCGGCTCCTTGCCCTTGTCCTCGTTGCCGCCGATGGCGATCAGCTTCCCTTTGGGTGTCATGCTTGGTGTTTACCCCCGCCCCGTGCCGCTCCACCAGGGCGCGGCCAAGCGAAAGTAGGGGGATGCCCCGGACCGCACCGGCATCCGTGCCTTTCTCATCAACAGGGTTTTCCATGAATGATCCGTCGGCGACGGGCCTTGAGCCGGGGTCTCGCAAAGCTTGCTCGCATCATTGTTCACGTACCCTGCTAACTTCCCCGCCACGTCCGCCGAAGCGTCCCCGGAGCCTCATCCGGGGTCGCGAAGGCAGGAACATTCATCCCACTTACCATGCGGATCCTCGAGCTCAAGGCCATGCGCGGCCCGAACTACTGGTCGGTCAAGCGCCATAACCTCATCGTCATGCGCCTCGACATCGAGGGGCTGGAAGAACGACCCACGGACAAGATCCCGGGTTTCCTGGAACGGATCCAGGCGATGCTGCCTTCGATGTACAGCCACCGTTGCAGCGAGGATCATGAGGGTGGCTTCTGGGAGCGGGTGAAGCGCGGCACCTGGATGGGCCATGTGATCGAGCACATCGCCTTGGAGATCCAAACGTTGGCGGGCATGGAAACCGGCTTCGGACGCACGCGCAGCACGCGCGAGAACGGCGTGTACAACGTCGTCTTCAGCTATGTGGAAGAGCCCGTTGGCATGTTCGCGGCGAAGGCGGCCGTGCGTATCGCGGAAGCGCTCATCAGTGGAGAGAAGTACGACCTCGCCGACGATCTGCAGAAGATGCGCGAACTGCGTGAGGAATCGCGCTTGGGGCCCAGCACCGGAAGCATCGTCGCGGAAGCCGTTTCACGCGGCATTCCCTATTTGCGGTTGAACGGCCAAAGTCTGGTGCAACTCGGGCACGGCATCCACCAGAAGCGGATCCGCGCCACCATCACCAGCAAGACGAGCAACATCGGCGTGGAGATCGCCTGCGACAAAGAGGAGACCAAGCAACTGCTGGAGAGCTACGAGATCCCCGTGCCGAAAGGACGCGTGGTGCGCACGGAAGAAGGATTGGAGGCCGCGTTGGATTCGGTCGGCTATCCCTGCGTCATCAAACCTATTGGCGGGAACCACGGGCGCGGTGCAACGATCGGCGTCAAGGGCTTGGAAGAGGCGAAAGTCGCGCTGGCCAAGGCGAAGGAGATCAGTCGCAGCGCTATCGTCGAGCGCTACATAACCGGCCTCGATCACCGGTTGCTGGTCATCAACCACCGCTTCATCTGCGCGGCGAAACGAACGCCCGCCTGCGTGGTCGGTGATGGTAAGAGCACCATCGCCCAGCTCGCCGAGGAAGTGAACAAGGACCCGCGTCGCGGCTACGGACACGAGAACGTGCTCACCCGCATCGACATCGATGACCACACGCTGAAGCTCATTGGCCTCAAAGGCCTCTCGCCCGAAAGTGTGCCTGCGAAAGGGGAGACGGTCTACCTGAAGGCCACGGCCAACCTGAGCACGGGCGGCACGGCCGATGACGTCACTGAAGTGGTACACCCCTTCAACGTCTTCCTCGCCGAGCGTATCAGCCGCATCATCGACCTCGACATCTGCGGCATCGACATCATGACCGATGACATCAGCCTGCCGTTGAACGAATCTGGCGGCGCTGTGCTCGAAGTGAACGCCGCGCCCGGCTTCCGCATGCACCTGGATCCCACCGGTGGCATCGGCAAGAACGTGGCTGAACCCGTGGTGGACATGCTGTTCCCTCCAGGCACACCAAGCCGGATCCCGATCATCGCCGTCACCGGAACGAACGGTAAGACCACGAGCACGCGCCTCACTGCGCACCTCATGCGCAGCGTGGGCTACAAAGTGGGCATGACTTGCAGCGACGGCGTATACATCCAGAACCGCTTGCTGATGAAAGGCGATTGCACCGGCCCGGCCAGCGCGCAATTCGTGTTGAAGGAGCCCGTGGTCGACATGGCCGTGTTGGAAACGGCGCGCGGCGGTCTGGTACGCAGCGGCCTCGGCTTCGAGCATTGCGATGTCGCCATCGTCACCAACGTGGCCGCCGATCACTTGGGTTTGAAGGATATCCACACGCTGGAGGAACTGGCCCATGTGAAGAGCACCGTGCCGCGCAGCGTGCGCCGCGATGGCTACGCGATCCTCAACGCCGACGATGAACTGGTGATGGCCATGCGCAAGCAGTGCGATTGCAAGATCGCCCTGTTCAGCCTCGACGAGAACAACCGCCTCATCCGCCAGCACTGCAAGCTTGGTGGCCTCGCCGCGATCTACGAGAACGGCTTCGTTACCATCAGCAAGGGCGAGTGGAAGCTGCGCATCGAGAAGGCCGTGAACATCCCCATCACCTACGGCGGGAAAGCGGTCTTCAACATCCAGAACGTGCTGCCCGCCGTGCTCGCGGCCTACGTGCAGGGCGTGAAGATCGAAGAGCTGCGCGAGGCGCTCATGACCTTCGTACCAGGTGCGGCGCAGACCCCGGGCCGTTTGAACCTCTTCCAGTTCAAGAACTTCCAAGTGGTGGTGGACTACGCCCACAACCCGCACGGTTTCGAGGCCCTCGGCAAGTTCCTCAGCAAGATCCCGGACAGCCCGAAAGTCGGCGTGATCGCGGGTGTTGGCGATCGCCGCGACGAGGACACCGTGAACCTCGGCCGCCTTAGCGCACAGATGTTCGATGAGATCATCATCCGCCAGGACCGCAACCTGCGCGGCAAGACCGACGACGAGATCATCGCGCTCATGGTGAAAGGCATCAAGGAGGTCGACCCGAACAAGAAGTTCACGATCATCAAAAAGGAGGACGAAGCCATCCGCCATGCCATCTCAACGGCCAAGCCGGGCAGCTTCCTCACGCTATGCAGCGATGTGGTGCCGGATGCGCTCGCCCTCGTGTTGAAGCTGAAGGAGGAGGATGAGAAGGTGAGCTTCAACAAGGAGGATATCCCGAACAGGAACAAGGAGTTGGTGGGGTGATCGAAGCACGATGATGCACAGACCGCGTTGGTTGTTCTTTGTGGCTGCCTTGGTCTGCACATGGATCTGGACGATGGACTATTCCACGGAGCTGTGGTAGAACACCGAACAGCGGGACTGCGCTACGGGTCTGGTGCACACATGGCATGGCTGGGCGATGTTGGGCGGCATCTTCATTCTGCTTGGCGGGGTCTCCTTCGCGTCAAAAGGATATCCAGACAGAAGACGAGAACTGGTGGGGTGATGCTTGGGAAGCAGGTTTTTATCCTGTGTGCTCCGGTCTTGAGCTTTGCGGCCTGTGGATCTCCAAGTCCCGACCGGCAAGTGTCATACGCTGAACCAAGGGTTGCTTCGATGCTGCTGGCTGATAGCTTGACCGACGACTTCGAGGTCTTTGACCGCTCCAACCATCTGAGGCCCTACCTCAAGCGTGAGTCGTTTGATACGTTGCATTGTTGGGATCTTGGATGGGCGGTTCTGGAGGAGATCAGCATCGCTCAGAATGATGAGCACGAGGTCCAACTGGCAAAGTGCTTTTCGCCTGGCCAGAAGGCATTGTACTTCTACTGGTACTTGGATGCCCAGGTCACGAATGGCGGGTTCATGCAGTTTTTCCTGAATGGCTACCAACGCTACGTGCCGACGATCGACGCGGGGCTAAGACTCATCGGAGATACGGCTACCGCTGGACTCTTGGCTCAGGCGCACGCGGACTGCCTCGCTCATCGTGAAGAATTCGAGCTGGTCGCAGAAGGGAAGAACGACTGGTCATGGTTGCGGGAACGGCTGCCTCGAATGGACAAGATGGATGAGGAATACTTCCGCCTTCACGACAGCACCATGACGAGATTTGAATCGTTCATTCGAGAGCATCCATCCGAGTTCGTCATCTTGAGATGACTTGTTGGCGAGAGAGCTGGGCGTTCCAGCGGATACGGGGTCCTAAAGCATCCTTGCAACTCAGCGCCCTAGCCCTTGAAGAACTGCCGCAGGTCGAAAGCGATGCGATCAAGTTGGCCGGCATCCACGACCAGATGTGCGGTGGACTCCCACCACTCGGTCTGCCCACTACGGAAGATGAGCGAGAGCTCCA
>JAGODO010000066.1 GCA_017998165.1 Flavobacteriales bacterium
GCTTGTCCTTGAACGCGTGCGCATCCTCGATGAGCCTGCGCAGATCGCCCTGTATCCTTCGGCAGGTGAGGAACACGTTGGCATGCTGGCCCGGAAAGCGCATGGTGAGGTAGCAGGCCGTGTCGGCGATGGCCGCCGTGGTGCCCGGCTTTTCGAGCATCAATGCGTAGGGCGGGATTTCCGCTTCGAACGGGCAGGTTCCGCTCCAGTTCGAATAGGTCTGCACCGGCAGGTCCAGTCGCGGATAGCCGCGTGGCTTGGGGACGGGGTCGTCTTTGCAGGACGAGAGGAGGAGCAAAGTCAGTAGGTAGTGGCAGTAGGCAGTGGCAGTAGGCAGTGGCAGTCGCCAGTGGATGTAGGCGGTCGGAGTATCGCACACACTTCCTCCTGCTGCTGCCACCGACGACTTCAGAGAGCCGCTGCCCGCTGCTACTGCCGCTGGCGACTTCGGGAACTCACTTTTTCCGTTCATCGCGCATATGCACCTTCACGCGGCGCACGCGTTTGTCGTCGGCGCTTTCGATGGTGAAGAGGAACTGGCGCAGCGCCACCTGTTCGCCTTTCTGCGGGATGCGGCCGGTGAGCTCCAGGATGAAGCCGCCGAGCGTGCCGCTGTCGCCCTTGTTGTCCTCGAACACCTGTTTTCCGCCGGAGCCGTCCGTGAGCGTATCGATCCCGAGCACGCGGTACACGTCGTTCAGCGGCGCGCGTCCCTCGAAGACGTAAGTGAGGTCATCCAGCTTGCTGTAGATGAGGTCCTCATCATCGTACTCGTCCGTGATGTCCCCGACGATCTCCTCGATCACGTCCTCAAGGGTGACGATCCCGCTGGTCCCGCCATACTCATCGACGACCACGGCGAGGTGGACCTTCTTGCTCTGGAATTCCTTCAGCAGCGAATCGAGCTTCTTGTTCTCGGGGATGAAGTACGGATCGCGCGGCAGGGTGAGCCAGTCGAAATCCGGCGTGTCCAGGTGCGGCAGCACGTCCTTGATGTGCAGCACGCCGATCACCTTGTCCAATGTGCCCTCATAGACCGGTACGCGGGAGAAGCCGCTTTCCACGATCGAGGCGATCACCTGAGCGAAGGTGAGCTCTTTGTCGAAGGCGACCACCTCCATGCGTGGCCGCATCACTTGTCGTGTTTCGATGGCCCCGAACTTCACGATGCCGCGCAGGATCTTCTGCTCGCTCGTGGTGGTGCTGGCGTCCTTGGTGAGATCCAGCGCGTGCCCCAGCGCGTCCGCGCCGATGTTCTGGGCACCGCGCTTGCGGTAGCGTTTTTCGATGAACGAGGTGCTGCGTATGAGCGCCTCATTGATGGGGCTGACAATGACGCGCAGGGTCACCAGTGGCCCGCTCATCCATTGCGCTACTCGCATGGCGTGCCCGGTAGCGTACACCTTGGGGATCACCTCGCCGAGCAGGAGCATGATGAAGGTGACGGCGACGACCTGGATGATGAACACGAGGTAGTCCGGCATGTGCTGGAAGTCGAACAGCCCGGTCATCACGATGGTGGAGAGCACCGTGATGCCCACCAATGCGAAATTGTTCAGCACCAGGATCGTGGCCAGCAGCCTTCGCGGCTTGGCCAGCAGGTCGAGCACGCGCTGACCGCTCGTGCCGCCGCGCTCCTTCAGGTCACGCAGTTGGGTCGGGCTGAGCGAGAACATGGCCACCTCACTGGCGCTCATGCACGCCGAGGCGAAGAGCAGGAACCCGATGATGACGATGGCGATGATGGTCGACGCGTCGAGCTCACCGAAAGCGAGTAGGGGGAGGCCCAAGTGGGGTGGTTCAGGTGGATGGGCTGACCTCAGAAGGGCAGGTCGTCGAGTTCCTCTCCCCCGGAAGCCGGTGCGGACGTGCGTGCCGGTGCGGGTGCCGCTTGCCCATGCGCCTGCGCCTGCGCCGGTGCCGGCGCCTGCCCGCTCGGGCGGTCCAGCAGCGTCATTTCATCGGCCATGATCTCCGTGGTGTAGCGTTCCACGCCGTCCTTCTCCCACTTGCGCGTGCGGAGTTTGCCTTCCACGTACACCTTGCTGCCTTTCTTCAAGTACTTCTCCGCGATCACCGCCAGACCCCTCCAGGCCACGATGCTGTGCCACTCGGTCTGTTCGCGCTTCTCGCCCGTGTTCTTGTCCTTGAACGTCTCGCTCGTAGCGATGCGGAAGTTGGCGACGCTCACGTCGTTCTGCAGATGCCGGATCTCCGGGTCGGCGCCGAGGTTGCCGATCAGGATCACTTTATTCACGCCGCTCATGATGATGCTTGAAATGGGGAACGAAGATAGACCCGCTCAGGAACCCGCGCGTTCGAGCCATCGTTCGATGAGGCGTGGCACAGCGACTTGACTTGTCGCCTATTGGGGCAGCCGTGCCCAAAGGCAACAGGCCCGTTCCGTCCGTGGGACCAGCCGAGCACCGGATTTCCCGTTCCACCGCGCGCTCAAGTCCGATATGTCCCTGCCAACAGAAGTTCGGCCGGGATGCCGACAGGCCACAAAGGGGCCACCCCGATGCGGGATGGCCCCTTCCAGGTTCAAGTACTACTTCGTCACGCGCACACTCGCCCTCCCGTTCGGGCTGCTGATCGTGAGCAGGTAGCTCCCTTGAGCGAGGTCTACGGGCATATCCAAGCTCATCCGTTGCCCACCGCGCGCCAAGGTGCGGCCGTTGATCAGGGTCTTTACCGTTCTTCCGAGCGCATCGCGCAGCTCGATGGAAACGGCAGCCGCTTCGTTCATGCTGAAGGTGACCACCGGATGTTCGGTCATCGGATTCGGGGCCACCAGCATTTCGGTCACGTATCCGGGCTGATCCGCGATCCCCACATTGAGCACCATGAGCGGTTCCGAAGTGGACGAGCATCCGTTCTCGTCGGTATCGGTCACGGTATAGGCGCCGTTCTCCAGCGGCACCCAGGTAAGGCCCGTCGCGCCGGGGATCGCCACGCCGTCCAGGTACCATTGAACATCGTTGATGGCCGAGGTGGAAAGCGCTGTGAGGTCATAGAGGATCTCCGGCACGGGGGGCAGCGGAACGAATTGGACGAGCACGGTATCGCTATCGAAGCAGCCGACCGCGGTGGTAACGGTAGTGCTGTAAGCGCCATCAATGGTCACATCCAGCGTTTGCGCCGTGCTGGCGTCGTTCCACAGGTAGGTGCTGCCGGGGAAACCGGCATCGAGCACCACAGGTGTGCCTGCGCACGCGGTGACATCGCCCCCCAGGTCCAGGAATTCGCCATAGGACGGATCGCTGGTCATCTTGATCACCAGCGAGACTTCCACCGGATAGCCGTCGGCACCATAGACCATCGCGGTGTGGTCGTTCAGCATGACCCCGCCTCCGATGTACTGATCGCCGGTGATATCAGGGATGATCACAACGCCATTGATACCGAACGTGGCATCGGGTTGGCCATCGGCCGTCCGCTTCAGGATGTAGTGGCCGGTGTTGTCGTTGTTCGAGCCGAACTGCGCCGTTCCTCCATCGGGCAGCAATTGCAGGCCATTGGCGATATCGTTACCGGGCGTGGGGTCCATTTCGCTGATGCCATCGATGCCGTACGTGGGGTCCAGCGAACCATCCGGCCTGAACCGGGCGACCATGGCTTGTTGGTCGGCCGAGCGGACACCCAACAGGAAACGCCCATCGGGAAGTGCCACGGCCGAGATGCGCCGTTGCAGGTTCCCCTCACCATAGGCCAAGGAAGTAACGAGCTGCCCGCCTGTGCCGAACGCCGTGTCGGGTTCACCGGTGGGCAGGAACTTGGTCATGCAGATCAGGGCGGGGCTGAGGTTATCATATACACCACCGATGTTCAGTACGCTGCTGTCAGAAAGGAGCAGACCCGTCTCACAGGTGATATAGACGTCGTAGGGCGGCGGTGGCGGTAACCAGGCCTTTCCATCCACGCTGAAGGAGGTGTCCAACGTTCCATCCTCCAGGTAGCGCATTGCCCCGAAGCCCGAGACCCCACCGAAGTTGTTGAACGAGGATATGCCAACGGTATAGTATCCACCGTTCGGTGCCGGGAACACCGCGCCGTTCGCGCCGCCACTGAACGCATCGAAGCGGTCCTTGCGCCAGCCTGTGCCATTGAAGCTCAGGTCGGGCGTTCCGTCCGCGTTGAAACGGTAGATGGAACCGACCTGCTCGCTCGTTGAGGTGGATGCCGCGTTGACGCCGGAGCAGAGGATCCGTCCATCGGACAACACGGTCATGTCGAGCAGCAGTGACTTGAGTTCAAAGGTGTGAGCGATCGTTCCACCGGTACCGAACGAAGGGTCCAAGGCCCCACACGCTGTATCGATGCGCACGAGGCCGAGGTGGAAGCCGGTACCGCCGTAGAAGGTGCCCAATAAGAGCTTCCCATCGGGTTGCAGTACGTGGCGGGTGGCGATGTCCGCTCCCGTTCCGATATCGATGTTCATCGCTCCATCGGTGCCGAACTTGGGGAAGGGAACCAGGTTCTGGGCATTGGAGTGGACCACCGTACCGAGCAAAGCGGCACAGAACGTAAGGCGTATGGTTTGTTTCATGGGTTGGTCTATCTGTTGTGAGGGTCAGTACGGGTCGCGCTGAGGGCATATTCCGGGAATGCCCCGGTCCATCGGCGATCGTTGATGGTTGATAGGGCGAATGGACGACGGGCGCGACGGACCTGCAATACCGGAAAACCATGAGTTTGTGACGGGCAAGAGGGCCGTTGTTGCCTGGACCGAGTGTCCTGCGCAGGATCCTGCTTTCGAGCGTTCATCCCGCGTGATCATGCGGTTCGTCTGGATGGCAGTGGACGATAGCCGCCAGGCAGGAGGTCAGCAAGGGCGAACAGCCCCTTCCGCGTGAACGGAAGGGGCTGTTCGCCATATCCAACTGGCACTATCGCTCCAGCAACAGCCACGCGCATGCCTGTCCCCGGACCAAAAGCGCGGACAGCTCTGCTCAGGGCAACTGCTCCAAGCGCACATTGTTCGGCGTGGTGCTCCCCACGTTCTGGAGAATGGGGTCGCGGTCATTGGCGCTGCCGGTGTATTTCACCTGACCGTCCATGTTCACGTCGCGCATGCTATAGGTACCGCTGACCGTGTTGTTGGGCGTTGTGCTACCGACGGATAGCAGCACGGGGTCGCGGTCATTACCGGAACCAGTGTATTTCAAGCCTGTATTGCCGTTCGTGTTGCCGGCCCAAAGTAGCCGCACGGAGCCTGAGGTCTTGCGAGCGTCCGTTCCGTAGGTGCTCAATGTTGCGGTGGTGAGATCCAAGACCGTGGGCGTGGAACTCAGTGCGATGTCCTGGGAGGTCATGCATCCAAGGTGATTACGGTGGCGGACGGCCACGCGATATGCACCGGCGGAAGAGCAGAAGCCCAGTGAGCTGGTGCCGTCCAAGGCCACCACATCCCCGTCGCGCTGAACCAGGGCCACGCGGCGTTCCGCCAGAGTGGTTCCGGACAGGTTGCGCAACTCCACGAGCACCCAATCCACGATGGCATTGTTGCCCGTAGTGGCGAGGATGCTGGGAGCAATGGTGTTGGGACCCGCGGTAATAGGCAGGCCCAGTGCGCTGTAAGGCTCGGTGAGCGGCAGCAGAGCCTGGGTGCGGAGCAGGTCGGACATGAGGGCCGGGGAGCCGCCTTGGAAAGGCCCGTCCAAAAAGAGCTTTGCCGCCACGCGCGAAGGCAGTACCGTTTCGCAGGCCGTTGGTGCTGACAGGACCCGCGGGGACCTGCCGGCCAAATGTTCGGGGGAGTAGCGCCACGGCCCGAAGACCTGCCCGGTAATGGCCGTGGCCGGGTTGTACCGCAGGCGCGTGCGCACGTTGGTCACTGTGAGGGGATAGGCGCTCACAGGCTTCGTCACCACGCTCTTCAACTCCGTTCCGCCCGTGGCCGTGAGCGTAGCTGAGAGTTGCTGCCCACTATAGCCGGCGCTGTTGGCGAGCTTGCCGCCCGCACTGCTGAAGGGGCTGCCTTGTATGCACGTTTCCCAAACCGCGCGCATGCGCTGCCGCCCCAGGAAGGGCCTGGCGTACAGCCCGGCACCGACCAGGGTACTGCTTTTGTTGCCGGCGCTGAGCGGTGATGTAACATTGGTGTCATAGAGCCGCTCGTTGCTGCGCCTTCCAATGGCCCCGTTGCCGTGGTACCAGAAGACACGGCCTTCATTGGTTTCTCCATTGTCAAAAGAGTGAGTTCCAACGACCACATCGCTATAGCCATCGCCGTTCACATCGCCGGCACTGGAAGCGGAGGAGCCGAATGACGCGAGGACCTGGTCGCTTTCTGCGGTCCAGTTGGGTGCGCTGCTGAGGCCGGTCGTGCTCCCGTAGTACAAGAAGGCGCGGCCCTCTTGCGATTGGCCGTTCGTGTAAGAGTTCGAGCAAATGATCACATCACTGTATCCATCGCCGTTCACGTCTCCCGCGCTAGCCACATAGCCGCAATGAGCGCCTGTCTGGTCGCTCTCCGCAGTCCAGTCGGCAGTGGCACTGAGACCGGCCGGGCTGCCGTGGTACACAAAGGCGCGGCCTTCGTCGAGTTGTCCGTTGGAGTAATACAATGCAGCCGCGATCACATCGCTGTAGCCGTCCCCGTTCACATCGCCCGCGGTAGCCACAGAGATCCCCAAGCGTGCATTCACCTGGTCGCTTTCCGCAGTCCAATCGGCCATGGCGCTCAGCCCGGTGGCGCTGCCATGATATACATATATGCGCCCTTCCTGGCTCTGGTTCCCTCCTCTCCAAGCTCCGACGATCACATCGCTGAATCCATCGCCGTTCACGTCGCCGGCACTGCTGACCGAAATACCAAAATCGGCGTTGGCCTGGTCGCTCTCCACGGTCCATTGTGCGGTACTGTTCAGACCGGATGCGCTACCGTGGTACGCGTAGGATCGGCCTTCTTGCGTCTGGCCATTGGAGTATGTCCAGGCCCCGACGATCACATCACCGTACCCATCACCGTTCACGTCTCCCGCGCTGGCCACCTCGACCCCGTACTGAGCTCCCACCTGGTCGCTCTCGGCCGTCCAAGCGGGTGTCGCGTTGAGGCCGGTCGCGCTTCCATGGAAGACATAAGCTCGGCCTTCCTGTGACTGACCGTTGGCGTAACCCGGCGCCCCGACGATCACATCGCCATATCCATCGCCGTTCACATCGCCCGCGCTGGCCACGCTGTTGCCGAAGCGGGCACCTGCTTGGTTGCTCTCGACACTCCAGTCCGTCAGATACAGGCCCGTGGTCTTGCCGTGGCAAACGAACGCGCGTCCCTCATCCGTCTGGCCATTGTCATAATAGGGGGCCCCTATGATCACATCTCCCAAGCCATCCCCATTGACGTCCCCAGCGCTGGCGACGCTGAGTCCGAACTGTGCGGATGCTTGATTCCCTTCTAGCGTCCAGTTGGAAGAAGTGCTCAAGCCCTGTGCCGCGCCATGGAACACGAACGCGCGCCCTTCGTAGGCCTGGCCGTTGTCGAAATTGGGGGCACCGATGACCACATCGCTGTAGCCATCGCCGTTCACATCACCGGCGGCCGCCAAACTCCATCCGAACGATGCGTTCGCTTGATCACTGTCAGCGGACCAGTTCGAGTTGGCAGGGAGACCTGTGGCACTGCCATGGAACACGAATGCACGACCTTCATCGGTCTGGCCGTTGTCAAAACCATCCGCACCGGCGATCACATCGCTGTAACCGTCGCCGTTCACATCCCCCGCGCAGGAGACATTGCGGCCGAACAATGCGTTCGCTTGGTCGCTTTCCTTTATCCAATTGGCCGTGGTGCTCAGCCCGGTCACACTGCCGTGAAAGACAAAGGCGCGCCCCTCATCGGTCTGCCCGTTGTCGAATCCTGGTGCGCCAACGATCACATCGCTGTAGCCGTCCCCGTTCACATCGCCCGCGCAAGCGACGCTGGTGCTGAAAGAGGCATTGTTCTGGTCGCTTTCGGCGGTCCAATTGGCCGTTGTACTGAGCCCGGTGGCGCTACCATGATAGACGTAGGCGCGACCCTCGTCGGACTGAACGCCATCATACCAACGTGCGCCAACGATCACGTCGCTGAAGCCATCGCCGTTCACGTCCCCCGCACTGGCCACGCTACCGCCGAACAAGGCGTTGGTCTGGTTGCTTTCGGCGGTCCAGTTCGGCGTGGTGTTCAAGCCGGTGGGGCCACCGTGGTAAACAAAGGCCCGGCCTTCCGCGTCCTGGCCATTATCGAACGCTTCGGCCCCCACGATCACATCGCTGTATCCATCCCCGTTCACATCGCCCGCGCAAGCGACACTGTTGCCAAGGGTAGCGCTGACCTGGTCACTCTCTGCGGTCCAATTGGCCGTTGTACTCAGGCCTGAAGCACCACCGTGATACACGAAGACCCGGCCCTCTTCGGTTTGATCAACGTCGAACAAGAAGGCTCCTATGATCACATCACTGTATCCATCGCCGTTCACGTCGCCCGCGCTGGCCACGCTGTTGCCGAACAACGAAGCGAGCTGGCCACTTCCTGCGCTCCAATCGGCCGTTAGGTGGAGGCCCGTTGCGCTGCCATGAAAGACGAAAGCCCTACCCTCGTCGGCTTGGCCGCCATCATACGACCATGCCCCTACGATCACATCGCTGTAGCCATCCCCGTTCACATCGCCCGCGCTGGCCACGCTGTTGCCGAATGAGGCGCCAACTTGGCCGCTTTCGGCGATCCAGTCGGCCGTGGTACTCAAGGGGTCCACGGTGATCGGGTATTCCGCAGCATCATCATTGACCGTTAGCACGATATCGTCCTCCTTCAAATTCGCCGTCGCTTCCAGCGTGTCACCATTCGCATCCCACACATGCAGGTCTTTGTACCAGACCCGGGGCACGTAGCTTCCTGTTCCTGCCACTGGTTCGCAGAACGCGATGGTGTTCCCTCCCTTGTCCGATGCGCGTAGTTGGCTCGTGTACTTCAGGCGGACTTCCAATGGGCCATTGCCAAGGGGCTTTTCACGCACGGTAAAATTCTGTCGCATGCCATACTCGCTGTTGTGATAGTCTATGGCGAAACTCCCGTGGTCGGCGAGCAATCGTGAGCCTTCGACACTGACCGCAGCGTCTTCACATGGATGTTGCCAGGCGTTCTCCCTTCCGATGCGGTCCAGCCTGAACGAGATGGCCCATGCGCTGTCAGTCACCCTCGGCCTCAGGTCGAAGCCATCGGCGTGGTACGTGATGCGCATGTCGTGCTCGCGGTTGGGGCTTTGGAAGGCCCCGGCGCGTTCCTGCCAACGGATGTGGTACTCGCTGGCGGCGATCCCTCGCATAACGGAGGTGGCCCAGTCCTGCGGGATGCCAGCGGGTGCGCTTTGCGGAGGGTTGCCCAAGGTCGGTTCATCCGGCGTGAATCGGACCGCGCCGGTGGCGTGGGGCTGTATCGCTACGGCCACAAGCCGCACCGGTGCCTTGTCAGAATGGGAAGGGGCCGGTCCGCCCACCTTCGATGCGACGCCGACATAGGCTAGCGCTGACTTGTTCGGGGCGTGTCGATCGGGTTGCGGGGCGGCCAAGGCCAGGAACACGAGGACGTAGCGGAATTTCATGGCGGGCTGGCTCATTTTCATGAACTGTTGTGGTCCCTTGCGCGCTGCACTGCGCCGTTGACCTGGAAGCGAGGATCGAGGGTCCGGTCTGCAAGATGATGAAAGAGCGTGACCGGGACGGGTCATATTTCTTCCGGTGCTGGGCGATCGCTGCAGACCCACACAAAGCACGGCCCGGGCAAGTGGCGGTGCAATACCCGGAAACCATGAGTTTGCGGCTTCCACATGCGAACAGCGGAACCATGGTTTTCCAGTATTTTCCGCACGGCCGGTGGTCGTCAGATTTGCGGCATGCTGAACGACGGAGCGAGGATCACAGTGCTGTTGGTGGACGACCAGTCGATCATCCTCGATGGTATCGAGTCCATTCTGGCCGCGGAAGGGGCTTTCACGGTGATCGGCCGTGCGGGCAATGGGAGAGAAGCGGTCGAGCGTGCGCGCGATCTGGATCCGGATGTGGTCCTGATGGACATCAATATGCCGGGCATGGACGGCGTGGCGGCCACCAAGAAGCTGCTGAAGGTGAACGCGCGTTGCAAGGTGCTCGTGCTGAGCATGCACGGTCACAAGGAATTCGTGCTGGAGGTGCTGGACAGCGGTGCCAGCGGCTACCTGCTGAAGACCACGCACAAGGCGGAGCTCATTGAAGCGCTCAAAATGGTGGCCAGCGGAAAGACATACGTGGCCAGCGAACTACGACCCCTGTTGACGTCTGCCGACCGATTCAAGGACCGCCGGGGAGCGGATACCTACGGCGCGCTCACGAAACGCGAGGTGCAGATCGTGAAGCTCATCGTGCGTGAGCGCACCTCGCAGGAGATCGCGGACGCGCTGTTCATCAGCGTTCCCACGGTGGAGACCCACCGCAGGAACATCATGCACAAACTGGACGTGCGCAATACCGCGGGGCTGGTGAAGTACGCCATGCAGCGCGGGTGGGACGCCTGACGGCCGCGATCGGCTTTCCATGAGCGGACCTCGGGGATCGGTTCCGTCGCGCGCGGGCGCGAGAATCCTACATTCACACGCACACCACCATGCGGACCACCGGATCTTTCGTGCGCCAGGGCCTTTTGCTCCTCACCATGGCCTTGGTGGCACTCCGCGTGATGGGGCAGGGCGACCAGCCCGCGGATGTACCCTATGAGCGGTACAGGGCGGCTTTCGTGAAGAGCGTGCCGGACGAGCTGCGCGCGCTGGCCGGTGAATGGGCCACTGCACAAGCGCCACATGAGCGGTATCTGGGCATGTTGGCCATGGCCGCTGCGGAGTTCCGGGAAGACGACTTCGTGGGTTGCCTCGCGGCGCTCGATAGCCTGGAAGCTCACGTGCCTGCCACCGATCAGGTGGTCCGGGTATCGGCTGTCGGGCTCCGTTCCAATGCGTTCACCATGCTGGGCGATCCGCAACGGGGCGAGCAGGAGGCTGAAGCGGGTCTGCGGACCATCGCGGGAACCGGCTTGGTGCGGGAGCGGGTTTCGCTGATGCTGCGCCGCGCCGAGGGCATGTTGATGGACGGCCGGTTCGACCCGGCGTATGATGCGCTCATCGAAGCGGAAGATCTGGCCGATTCCATCGGGTTCGCGCATGGTCAGGGAGGGGCCGAGAACGCCATGGGGCTCATCCGGCTCAACCAGCGGCGCTATGAGGAGGCATGGGACCATTTCCGCAACGCCCTCCGGCTGGCCAACAGCGCGGGATCCGATATGATGGCCCAGAACGTGGTGTCGAACATGGGCATCGTTGCCACGATGACCGGCAACTACGACATTGCCCTCCGCCTCTGCGATAGCCTTCTGCGCGTGCAGAAGAGCCCGGAGTTCCGCCTCAGCATCTACAACCAGAAAGGGGTGATCCTCCGGAAAACAGGGGCCTACGACGAGGCGCTCGCCTGCTTCGGTCGCGCCCTGGCCTTGAAGGATACCCTGGGTGACATACGCAACCTGGCCAAGACCGGCCAACATCGCGCCACGGTATTATGGGAGATGGGCCGACACGATGAAGCGCTCGCGGCGCTCACCGGAGCGTTGAAGGACGCCGAGCGGCTGAAGTGGCCCGAGCTGCGGGAAGAGGCCCACATCGAACTGCACGACTGGTACGATTCACTCGGCCGATGCGATGACGCCTTGCGCCACCTGCAGGCCTACACCACCCTTTCGGATTCCCTGCATCTCGTCCGGTACGACGAGCAGCTGGCGGGTTCGGAGGCGTTGTATGGGGCCGCGAAAAAAGAACGCCGCATCGCAGAACAGGAGCAGGCCCTGGTGCTGGCCGATTCGGAGACCGCGCGCCGCGCCCTCCAGCGCAACGTGTTCATCGGGCTGGCGGCAGCGCTGGTGCTGGTGGCCCTGCTGTTGTGGCGCTTGGCGCGAGCGCGCCAGAGGCGCATGCGGCAGGAGCAGCTGTCGCACGAGCAACAGGTGGACGACCTGTTGCGGAATCAGGAATTGGGGGCGCTGAACGCCATGTTCGAAGGCCAGGAGACGGAGCGTGACCGCGTGGCGCGCGAACTGCATGACCGCGTGGGCAGCATGTTGGGCAATGTGAAAATGCAGATGGAGGTGCTGGAGGAACGCATGGACATCGGCCACACCGAGCGGGACGGTCAGTACAGGAAGGTCTACGGACTGTTGGTCGACACCGTGGGCGAAGTGCGGCGCATCAGTCACGATATGGTGGCGGGAACACTGGCGCGCTTCGGCCTGGAGAAAGCCTTGGAAGACCTGTGCGATTCCATTCGCGTGACCGGTCGCCTGTCGATGGAGTTGCGTGTATTCGGACTGGAGAACCGGTTGGAGCCCCGGGTGGAGGTGACCGTGTACCGCATCGTACAGGAGCTGGTGGGCAACGTGATGAAGCACGCCAACGCCACGGAGATGAGCATCGATGTCACGCGCCCACCGGGCCGGCTGAGCGTGATCGTGAGCGACAACGGTGGCGGTTTCGATCCATCCACCCCATCAGAAGGCATGGGCCTGGCCAACGTGCGCCAGCGTGCGGCGACGATCGGCGGTGAGGTGACCGTGGACAGCACACCGGGCAAAGGCACCACCGTGAGCGTGGAGTGCGTGGTGGTGGAGTGAGCGCGCTTTCCGCGCCCGCACTACTTTCAGCCGCAATGGCGCTGGTGACGGGGAGAATGATGATGTTCCGATGCGGTCTGCTATCGGTGCTCGGGGCGATGTGTGCCGGGGTAAGCGCACAGTGGGATCCCCATCTGCGAGATTCCCTGCAGCGGTTGCTCGACCCGAAGGAGATATCCGGTCGCCAGGCGGAGCTTTATCTGTCGATGGCCCAGACGTGGACGCTTTCGGCGAAGGCCAGCCCCTATCTCGATCATCTGGACACGCTGATCACCGCGCTTGCGCATTCGTCCATACCCGCCGATGTGCGTTATGCGAAGGGCGCGCGGATCCTCTATCTGTACCAGCGCGGTTACCAAGCGAAATTCCGGCGTGATATCCCCGCCGCACTGTCCCTCTTCGAGCGGGCCATCGAGTTGGGCGGTGTCAGCGGCGGTAACGGCCGCCTGCATGATGCGACCGGCATCTTGTACCGGGCCGTAGGTGAACCGGACCTCGCGATCCGGGAGTTCACCAGAGGGTTGAGCGACATCGATCCCATCAGTAACCCGCAAGGTGTTTGGGCGATGCACATCAGCATGGGCGGAGCTTACGCGGAGAAGGGGGATCATGCCACCGCCGAGCGCTGGTTCGCGCCTTGCGATACGACGGTGGACGGCGTGCATGTGATGCTGTTGAACGAACGCGCGCGTGCGCTCGTGTTGAAGGGAGATACCCTGGGCGGCCTGGCGATGTACCAGGAAAGCGTGCGCGTCTGCAACCCGGCCCCGGACGATTGGGCGCGGGTGACGCCGTTGACCGCCATCGCACGGCTCCAACTGGAACGGCACGATCCCCATGCCGCGCTTGATGCCTCGGATCGATGCGCATCCATCGCGCTGCGGACCGGCGATGAAGCGGGCTGGTGCGCATGCGTTATCCTGGGTGGGCAGGCACGACTTTCCTTGGGTGACCGTCGCCGTGCGGAGCGCGATCTGCGCATGGCCTTGGATACGGCACGGTACTATGGTTACGTCGGGCTCTCGCGCGCCAGCGGCGATGACGGTTCCATGGTGCGCGCGGCGGAACTGCTGAAGGACCTCTACCTGCGCGACGGCCGCATGCGCGAGGCCGTGGAGATGACCGCCTACTGGAGCGGCCTGAAGGACACGCTCAACAGCAAGGACGGCAGGATGGATGTGCTGCGGGCGGAGATGCGTCGGCGTTCGCTGGCGGACAGCCTGGAACTGGTGCGCCGCGCTGAAGAGGAGCGCTGCGCGTATGATGGCCAGCTTGAAGTGGAGCGCGAGCGTCGACAACACCTGCTCACCTCGTTGATCGGCGGTGCCATCGTCTTCGGGCTGATCGGTTTCCTGCTGGTCAAACGATTGCAGCAGGCACGCCGCCTCGCCCGCCAGGAGAAGGACCTGCACGAGAAGGAGGTGGACGACCTGCTGCAACAACACGAGATCAAGGCCATGAACGCCATGTTCGATGGGCAGGAAAAGGAGCGCGACCGCGTGGCGCGGGACCTGCACGACCGGGTGGGCAGCATGCTTGGCAACGTGAAGATGCAGATGGAAGTGCTGGAGGAGCACATCGGTACTGAGCACCGCGAGCGCGAGGATCAATACCAGAAGGTCTATGGCCTGCTCGTGGATACCGTGGGCGAGGTGCGGCGCATCAGCCATGACATGGTGGCGGGCACCTTGGCGCGCTTCGGTCTGGAGAAGGCGCTCGAAGGACTGTGCGATTCCGG
>JAGODO010000340.1 GCA_017998165.1 Flavobacteriales bacterium
GACGGGGATGGGGACCAGGACCTGGCGGCGCTATGCAACGATCCGCTGGTGGGTTCTATCCGGAATTGGATCCTTCTGCGCAACAATGCGGGGGTGATGGACTCCGTCGGCGTCATCAGCGTCGACATCGCCTACTTCCCGGATATCATCAACGGGTTCGAATTCGTGGACATGGACAATGACGGAGACCTGGATGCGATGGTACACTTCTCGGGTTCCTCGGGGATCCAACTGAACGACGGCACCGGCTCCTTCATCGGGTCGGGGTCGTACTGGCTCTCCGGGAATTCGAGTTTCGCGACCTGTCTCACGGCGATCGACATGGACGGTGATGGTGATCCGGATCACGTCTGGGGGAACGGATACCCGCAAATGGACGGCGTTGACTCATTGTTCTGGAACCCCAATGATGGGACCGGAGCGGCAGGGATCGCTCAGTTCGCCGGCTTGGCACCCACACGCACGTATCCGCCGACCGGCTTCCCGAATACGCCGACACTGCACCACGCTGATCTGGACCTCGACGGCCTCGAAGACCTCATCATCTTCACCACCGACAGTATCGGCATCGTGCGCAACACGGGCACAGGCGCGTTCACCAACGGTCTCGCATTGCCGGCGCCGGGTACCCTCAGCATGGCCATCGGCGACATGAACGGTGACTTGCTGCCGGACCTGATCGCCATCGCATCGAACGGTGACATCCTCTTCTGGCCGAACACGGGTGGGTTCACCTTCGGTGCCATGAGCATCGTGGCCGATGCCACCACACAGAGCGGAACGGATGACATCGCACTGGCCGACATGGACAATGACGGGGATCTGGATGTGCTTACCTGTTCCGAAAGCGGCGCGGCGGCATGGCTGGGCAACAGCGGCGATCTGCCGACAGCATGGTCACCTTCATCATCCGGTGCGCACCTAGCCATATACCCGAATCCGATGCGCGGTTCCGCGCGACTGGACTTGCCGTGGCCGCTTGGTACGGATGCGCGTATTGAACTGGTGGATGCGAGCGGCCGCTTGTTGCGCACAATGAATGGCAACGGCTCGCGCGAACTGGTGATCGAGCGCGGGCATCTGGAGTGTGGGCTGTACATCTTGCGGGTGATGCGCGAGGGCGAGCACATCGGCTCGGCGCGGGTCATTATCCATTGAATACATGCGCTGAACGATCGTTCTCTTCTTGCTCCTTGCCCGTGCAGCGGGGTACGCCCAGTTCGGAGCACCGATCATCATCAGCGATCACTTGACCCGTTCGTTGGATCCTGTGATCGGCGACTTGGACGGAGACGGTGATCAGGATGTGTTGACAGAATCCGCCTCGGACAGCCTGCTCCTCTGGTACGTGAACGACGGTCTAGGGCAATTCGCGGATTCCATCCACATATCGCATCTGCCGATCTACGACGTCAGTGGTGCGATCATTCACCAGCTGGAACTGCTGGACCTTGACCAGGATGGTGATCAGGACATCATCCAGTGCCTTGTACTGAACGGCGAGGTGAACTGGTACGAGAATGATGGGACAGGGCACTTTGGCCCGCGTACACCGTTGCTCACGATCGGCAGCTGGACCTTATTGGGGGGGCTTGCGGACTTTGATGCTGACGGTATCATGGACATCCCCCTGCAACGGTTGCACCACCTCGCGTGGTTGCGCAACACGGGCTCGGTCAGCTTTGAGCTCGTTGACGTTGACATGGCTGCCGCAGGCCAAACGATCACGGCGGATCTTGACGGTGATATCGACCCCGATCTCATTTACACCGTCGCCGACGATTTCGGCGGGTTGAGCCTGCATTGGTCTCCCAATGACGGTGCAGGGGGGTTCATGGCTGCGAGCTTTGTCGACTTCATCATGGGGGGAAATTGCCTGCAAGCGGCGGACATTGATGGAGACAACGATGCTGATGTCATGGTCGGGCTGTGCTGGGGGTCCTACCAGGGAGTACTCACGTACCTGAACGATGGTAACGGGAACTTCAGCCAAGGGGGCACAGTGATGCCCACCGAGTGCATTCCGGATCTGCGGATGCATGACCTCGACCAGGACGGTGACCCCGACCTGCTGACGCACAACCAGCAGCACACGCTTTTCCTTCCCAATGACGGCACGGGAACGTTCGGTGCCCCGGTAGTGGTCAGCGAATTCGATCCGCCAGATCCCTGTTGGGCCACTTGCGTCGAAGTGGCCGATATGGACGGTGATGGGCTTTGGGACGTTGTGGACTCGCATCACGCTGCACCGGGCACCTACACCCCGATCCAATGGTATGGGAGCCCATGCACGCCTCAAGCGATCATCATGCGGAGCGGTCTTTCGTTCTCCCTTGTTCCGAATCCCATGGACGGATGGACGCGTGCGGTGTTCTCGTCCCCCCTCTCACCACAGGCGTTTGTGGAACTGGTCGACGTGAACGGGCGTGTGGTACGCCATGGGAGCGCGAGCGGCGCACGTGAGGTGCTGATCGAGAGGGGAGGTTCCGAACGAGGTCTGTACGTGGTCCGTGTCACGGACCCTGGCGCCCCGCCCCGAACAGCGCGCCTCGTAGTGGAGTGAGCGCAGCAGGACCGTGCGACCCGAGCCTTGCCGTCACAGGGCCGTTGTCAAGCCCGATGTGGGGAACCTGCTCCGGAACCCGCGCCCATCAAGGCACCGCGCGGCTACCTGACGTTCGTCGTTGACGCAGGGCAGGGCACCTGGATAGTTTCGTGCCCGCTTATACCAAGCCCTCGCGATGAACGCACGTACGCTCCTTCAACTGCACGCCCTCTGCTTGGCCCCGCTGGTGTCGGCCCAGACCTTCACACTGAACACGGCACCGCTCACCAATGAGGCCGCACGCTCAGGTGGCTGCGTGGGCATCGCGGACATGGATGGCGATGGTTACGACGACTTGATCCTGTTGGACCAGAGCAAGAACCTCTCGATCGACTACCAGAACGCGAACGGTACCTTCACCTCGTTCAGCTACGGGAGCGTTTCCTCCTCCAGCCAATGGGGCATGGCCGTTGGCGACGTGGACGAGGACGGGCACAAGGACTTCGTGAGCGGAGGGAACGGTGATGGGGTTCACCTGAAGAAGATCAGCGCCCGCGGTGTTTCCGTGGCGGTAACGAACCTGGACAACGGCAACATGTTCATGCAGGGGATGAACATGGTGGACGTGAACAACGACGGCGACCTGGACGTGTTCGGTTGCCATGACGTGGCGGCACCGCGGATCTGGTTGAACAACGGCAGCGGGGCGTTGGCCTACAACAACTACATGAACTTCGCCACCACGCCGAGCAGCGATATGAGCGGCAACTACGGCAGCACGTGGACGGACTTCGACAACGACGGCGATATCGACCTCTACATCACCAAGTGCCGGCAGGGGGTGAACGACCCCAATGATCCCCGCAGGTGGAACCGCCTGTTCGTGAACAACGGCAGCAACAGCTACAGCGATCTGGCCGCCACCTATGGCGTCCAGAACAAGGAGCAGAGCTGGGCGAGCGACTTCGCGGACATCGACAACGACGGCGACCTGGACCTGCTCACCGTGAACCACAGCACCACGGCCCAGTTGTTCCTGAACAACGGCAGCGGCACGTACACGAACGCCACGACCGGAAGCGGGCTGGAGTTCAGCAACTTCTTCCTGCAGAGCAAGTGCGAGGACCTGGACAACGACGGCTTCATCGACCTGCTGTGCGTGGAAGGCAACTACTACTTCCACAACAACGGGAACGGCACGTTCACACGGATCCAAACCTTGTTGCCGCACCCCACCACCAGCCATGTGCTGCACTCGTTCGCACTCGGCGACATGAACCATGACGGAGCGATCGACAT
>JAGODO010000341.1 GCA_017998165.1 Flavobacteriales bacterium
CCGCTCCTCTGCTTGGACGTGTGGGAGCACGCCTACTACCTGAAGTACCAGAACAAGCGCAACGAGTACGTGGCCAACTGGTGGAACGTGGTGAACTGGGATGAGGTGGCGCGGCGGATGGCCTGAGCGTGTTCCGCTGCTTTTCTCCAGCCACGTGATGGGCGGGGAATAGCGCACTGATGGAGAAGAGGGTCGGCTGTGGGATCCACACCGGACCCTCTTCTACTTTTGGAACAGGCAAACGATGGCGGACGGAAAAGGGAAAGTCGCGCAACGGTCCGCCAACGGCAAGCGCTGGACGTTGTGGGTCTTCCTTGTCGCGTTCGTGCTGAACGCCAACACGCTCACCAACGGCTGGGCGCTGGACGATACCCTGCTCATCACGCAGAACACCTTCACCAAGCAGGGCTTCGCGGGCATACCGGCCATCTGGTCCAACGATGTCTTCGTCGGCTACCTCGGCCAAGGCGGGGTGGAAACAGGCGGGCGCTACCGGCCGCTTTCGCATACCGTCTTCGCGGTGCAGTTCGCCATCGCAGGGAACAACCCGTTCCTCGGGCACTTGACGAACGTGCTGCTGTACGCGCTTACCTGCTTGGTGCTCTTCAAGCTGCTCATTCGGCTCTTCCCGGACAGCGTCAGTAAGTCGTTATGGGCGAACGTTCCGCTGCTCGCGTCGCTGCTGTACGCGGTGCATCCGTTGCATGCCGAAGTGGTCGCGAACATCAAGAGCCTGGATGAGATCCTTGCGATGTTGTTCGCGCTATTGACGGCATGGTTCGCAGCGATGGCGAACGATGAGCATCGCACGAGGTACATGCTGCTCAGTGGTCTGTCATTCTTCCTCGCGCTCACAGCGAAGGAGAACGCGATCACCTTCCTGGCCATCGTGCCACTGGTCGTGTGGTATACCACGCAGGACATCAAGCGATGTGCTATTCAAGCCACGGCACTGCTCCTTCCGGCATTCGGGTATTTCCTTCTGCGCTCAGCGGCCCTCGGTCCCGAACCACAGGTCGCGTGGGTGGACGACTTCCTCAGCAACCCGTTCCACGGTGCGAGCATACCGGAGCACCTTGCCACCGCCGCGCTCATTTTCACCCGGTACATCAAGCTGCTGCTGTTCCCATGGCCCCTCACCACGGACTACTATCCGCCGATGGTCCCGATCGTCGGCTGGGGGGATCCGCGCGCGATCGCTGGCGCATTGCTCGCTTCGGCCGCAGGTGTGTTCGGCTTGGCAGGCGTTCGCAAGCGGAGCATGGTGGGTTTCGGCCTTCTCTGGTTCCTGCTCACATACGCGGTGGTGAGCAATGTGGTCATCAACCTCGGCACGCCGATGAACGACCGCTTCCTCTTCCTGCCATCGGCCGGTTTCGCACTGGTGCTCGCCGCGCTCTTCGTCTTGGCACTCGACCGTGTTCGCTCCTCGCTCACCGTGGGCATCGCGCGGTCACTCATTGCGCTGGTACTTGTCGGGTCCGCTGCTCAGACCTTCAGCCGCAACCGTGATTGGCGAGATGACCTCACCCTCTTCGCGCACGACGTCAGCGTTTCGGACCGAAGCGCGCGCTGCCATGTGATGTACGCGAAGTTGTTGGTGGAAGCCGCGGCGAGATCGCCCGACACGTCGCAGAAGGAGCACCAATTGAACACCGCCCGGCATCACTTGGAACGTGGTCTCGCCCTCTATCCGGACTACGCGCTGGCCCACGGGCTATTGGGCAAATTGGCCATGGACCGCAAAGACCACCACGCGGCAACGGGTCATTTCATCGCCTGCCTGGAGCGCGACCGTACCGAAGAGGTGGCATTGAAGAACCTGGCCTTCATCGGTCGCCGGATGGGCGAAGCGAAGGACTTCGTGGGTGCGGAGCGAGCCTTCCGGGCCGTGATCCATTTCAGCCCGAAAGCCACGGAACCCTACCTCTTCCTCGCCGACGCGCTCATGCGCACGGGCCGCGCCGATTCATCCATCATGTTGCTCGACCACGTGACGGCGATGAAGCCCGACCATGCTGATGCGTTCAGGTTGAAGGGTGAGGTGTACGCCGTCTACTTGAAGCAGCCCGCGGTCGCGGAGGAGAACTTCTTGAAGGCCTTTGAACTGAACCCGAACAATGTGTCCGTGACCGACAACCTCGGCGTGGCGGCGTTCCAACGGCAGGACTATCCAAGGGCCTTGACGTTCTTCTTGAAAGGGGTGGAGGCCAAGCCGGATGATGCGCAGCGGCTGCGGTACGTGTCTGAGACATATCGGATGATGGGGGATGGAGTGAAGGCGGCCGAATACCGCCAACGTGCCGAGGAGGAGGAGGCAAAAGCCCGCAGGAAGCAGAGCTGATGGGGCCATCCTGGAAAGACAAAGCCCCCGCATCCCTGCGAGGGCCTTGTCCAAGGGAGCACGCCTATCGGAACTTGGGCGCGCCGGAAAGACATAGCGTCAGTGGCTGGCCAAGGGCTCAGCCTCGGGGGTCTTTTGCAGCGGTATCATCCGCTCATCGTGACGAACGCGCATCAGTCCGGAGCCGTTCACGAAGTGGATGTAGCCTACTGGACCCATGTACACCTCGTTCACATGCTGCAGCTCTTCTTCCAGCACAACGTCGAACTTCACCTTCTTGTTCAGTTGACGGGCCTGTTCGCCGGTCATCGCATTCTTGGTGTCCACTTCCACTTCTTTGGTCAGGTATCCGGGCTTGATGAAGATCAGCCGGGCCTTGGTACCCACGGGCACGTTGAATTTGAAACGCCCACTGGCATCCAGCTCGGAGCGCAGGCAGGCGTCGTTGCCCAATTCCACCACCACCACGGCGTCGCTCAGCGCGTTGTTCTCCGCATGCAACCGGCCGCAGATGGTCACTTCATCGTTGGAGGCTTGGGCGGCCATGGCGAAGCAGACGATACCACCGAGGGAAAGGAGACCTGCGAGGATGCTGCCGGCCAGGCTATCGGAGTGCTTGCTTTTCATGGCTTCGGGGTGGTTGATGTTCGACGACCCAAAAGTCCTGTGGACCCGAGGCGGGGACAATACCCACTTGTAGGGGTTTTGGGGGTCTGGTTGTCGGTTGTCGGTTGTCCGGCCGGATGGACCAGGCACGCGTGGGAGTTGGCGATAACCCACTCGCCAGCACGCGCAGCCTGACAACTGACAACGGACAACCGACAACGAGGGCTGGCCTTGAGCGTGCTCGTACCGTCAGTTCAGATCCAGCAGCGGTCCACCGCGTACTTCACCAGCCCGGCGACACTGCGCACGTTGAGCTTGGTCATCAGGTTCTTGCGGTGCGTCTTGATCGTCTCCGTGCTCACATGCAAGGCCGCGCCGATCTCATCGTTCGTCTTTTCCTGGGCCACCATGCGGATGATCTCCCGCTCCCGTTCAGTGAGGCCGATGTACTGGCCATCGGGCCGCTTCTCCGTGAATTTGTAGCCTTTCTCCACGTTGAGCCGAACGGCTTCGCTGAGGTGCTGTTCCCCGGACATCACCGCGTCGATCGCGTCCAGCAGTTCCGTTTTGGGCGAATTCTTCAGCAGGTAGCCTGCGGCACCCTCGATCAGCATGCTGTTCACGTATTCGATCTCCATCAGCATCGAGTGGGCCAACACCTTCAGTTCGGGGTGCTTTTTACGCAGCATGCGTGCCGTGTCGATACCGTCCATTCCCGGCAGCGATACGTCCAGCAGCACGAGGTCGGCCTTGTTCTCCTTCAGGTATTCGAACAGCGCTTTGCCGGTGGATGCATGGGCCACCACCTCCATGCCCCGCTGATCGGCGAGGCGATAGCGCAGGCCATCAGCCACCAGTTCCTGGGCGTCGG
>JAGODO010000067.1 GCA_017998165.1 Flavobacteriales bacterium
GCGCGCGATTGACGGATCTCTATGGACCCACGGAAGCGACCATCGCGATCACCTCTCACGAGTTGCAACGCGAGCTGTTGGACCGCCAAGGTCTTGTGCCCATCGGCAAGGTGTTCCCCGGCCACAAGGCCATCATCGACAACGAGGAACTGTGCGTGGCCGGGCCGCAGATCAGCAACGGGTATATCGGCCTGCCCGATGTGAACGCGACCAGCTTCACCGACATCACCGGAACGGGCGAACGCTGGTACAGGACCGGTGACCGGGCACGCATGGATCCCGATGGCACGCTCCACTATCTCGGCCGTATAGACCACCAACTGAAGGTGGCGGGGCACCGTGTCGAGCCTGGTGAGGTGGACGCCTTGCTTTCGCCTTTGCTGTCCGGTGGGCGATGCGTTACCGTGCCGTTGCACGAGAACGGGGCGATACGGCTGGTTACTTTTATCGACGTGCCGCACGACATCACCGCGCTCCTAGCCCAATGCCGCGCTCATCTTCCCGCGTACATGGTCCCCGAACGCATCATCGTTCAGGAACAACTGCCGCTCACGAGCCACGGCAAGATGGACCGCCAACAACTCATCGCCATCGCGCAACATGGCTGAGAACCAAGTGCGTCAGATCCTCACGGACCGTTTGTCACAGCGACTGGTCCGACTAGGACTGTCATCCGCCGACCTCACCGATGATCTGGACCTCATCCGTAGCGGCGTGCTGGATTCGCTGGGTTTCGTGGACCTGATCGCCGACCTGGAAAATGCCACCGGCAAACAGGTGGATCTTGAGCGGGCGCTCGAGCACAGGAACGCCACCACGGTCGCCAACGTCATCTCCCTCTTCGCGGACGCATGAGCACCATGACCGTGCGTGCCGTTCTCCGCGCCGACGATCCGGCCCTTGCCCGGGTGCCCGCACTGTTCGAAGCGATGCATGCGGAGATGGCGGAACAGGGTATGGGCCTGCGCCTGGTGCCTGACGGTGGTCGTGTCTGGCTCGATGGTGCCCGTGGCGGCCTCGAACGTTTCGCGCGGTTCGCAGTGGCCGAGTTCGAAGGCCATGTCGCCGGTTTCGCGCACGCGGCCGTGAAGCTCGCACCCGACCATCTGGGCGGCGAACGCATCGGACACGTCACGCACCTCTACGTCTCTCCCGCGCATCGCCGCTCAGGCATCGCGCGCGCGCTCGCCGCATCCCTGCACGAGTGGTTGATGGCGAAACAGGTGACGAGCATCGAATTGCAGGTCGTGCATCGCAACGAAGCGGGGCTCGCATTCTGGCGATCGCTCGGATACGCGTCCGAACTGATGCAATTGCGGAAGCGTTGACGGGCAGCGGCCATGATATCAGCACTTGGCCGGCCCTGATGGGCGTGAAGCCGGGCGACACGATCCAACTGATGGCCGACCTGACCCGCGTGGCCTGGAACGCGCGACGGGGCGGCAAGAGGTTCGGTGCTGAAGAATTCCTCAGCGCCTTCGCGGACGCTGTTGGCCCAAGCGGCGACCTGCTCATACCGACCTTCAACTTCGACCTGCATGATGGTGATGCATTCGATATCAAGCGTACGCGATCGATCAGCGGTGCACTGGCGAACGCGGCATTGGACCATGAGCGCTTCCAACGTACCCCGCATGCGCTGCATTCCTTCGCCGCCACAGGCGCGCATGCGGATCAACTGGTGACCACCAAGGAGAGGGGCAGTTTCGGACCACACTCCCCTTTCGCCTTCCTGTTCGATCGGAAAGGCATCCTCATCGCCATCGACCTGCCCCTGAATGACGCCCTGACCTTCGTTCATTTCACGGAAGAACGCCTTGCGGTGCCGTACCGCTCGCACAGGGACCTGCGCATCCGCTATACCGGTCCGGATAGCCTGGCGAGCGATCGGTCGTTCAGCGTCTACGCGAAAAATCCGGGCCACCACATGGAACTTTCCGCGCTCGAGCCCTTGTTGGAACAGGCAGGGGCCTTGACACGAGGAGAACTGGATGGGTCGCGCTACATCCGAGTGGATCTGGCCAAGGCCCATGCTGTGATCGCGCACGACATCAGTGTGAACAACGCGCGGAGCATCCACCAATTCCGATGGAGGTGGTGGCTGCGCGACCACGCGAAAGGCGTCCTTCGTACGTTCGGCATCCGCACGCGCCAGGAGCGCACCGCCCATGCTGCACGTACTGCTTGAAACACCGTCGCCGCGCGCACGATACGTGGTGCGCCATGTGTTCGAGCGCATGCTGGGCTGGCAGGTCATCTTCGTCGCTTCACGCGAAGAACTCCGATCGAGCCCTGGAGCACGATTGAGCTACGGAGCAGTTCCTGTCCACGACGCCTTCAACATTCCCTCGATCGGTTGGTTCGACACACCGTCAAAACATACGCGTCCTGGATTTGAGGGGAAGGGTCGGGACCTTGTGCTCTTTCCCCGCGGTCCGCGGGCTGATGTGTTCGCGGCCGTCTTTCACCTCATCGCGCTGGAAGCAGAATACCTGCCCTACACGAAGGACGAACATGAACGCACCGTCGCCGATGAACTGCCGCTCGTGACAGCCCAAGCCCACGAGTTCCCGATGGTGGACATCTGGGTGCGGAAGCTCGCTCAAGAACTCAAGGTCTCATTCTCCGAACTGCCGGAACCTCGTCGCGCCTATCGCCACGTGCTCACCGTGGACATGGACAACGGCCTGAAGTACGCGGCCCGGTCCTGGCAACGCGCGATGGGTGCTTCCGCGAAGGACCTGGCCTCCGGAAGGGTGACCCGTTTCTTCGAGCGGTGGAACGTGCGCATGGGCAACACCGAAGATCCGTACGCCTCCTTCGTCGATCGGCTTTCTGAAGTGCGCAGCAAGGTGGACCGCATGATCGCCTTCGTGCTCACGCGCGGAGAGGGCCGTTTCGATCATGCGGCGCGTATCGACCATCCTGTTTTCCTGGACCTGCTGGAACGGTTGGCCCAAATGGCGGAGATCGGACTGCATCCCTCGTACGAAAGCAGTCGTGACGAACGGATCATCGGGCGCGAACGCGAGCAGCTCGTTAAGGCGACCGGCCGGTCCATCGTTCTTTCCCGGCAACACTTCCTGCGCTGGCGGATGCCCGATACGTTCCGCGCCCTCCTCGCGAACGGGGTCATCGAGGACCACTCCATCGGCTTCAGCGACCGCGTCGGTTTCAGGGCCGGTACCTGTACGCCGTTCCCTTGGTACGATCTGGAGCGCGACGAAGAGACCCCACTGATGCTCCATCCCTTCGCGGTGATGGACAGTGCGCTCGCCAACCGCACCGGCGAGGGACTGCAAAAAGCCATAGGTGAAATGAAGCACATGAGCGATGCCGTGCGCGAAGTCAAAGGCACCTTCGTCAGCGTCTGGCATGATCGCTTCCTGAGCGGGCATGAAGAATTCAAAGGCGGACCCGAAGCGATGCGCGAACTGGTAGACCACGCCCGCGCATGATCCGTTACGTACGTCATAGCGACATCGATATCGCCGCGTGGGACACGCGTCTTGAGCGCTGCGCCAACAAGCTCTGGTACGGAACAAGCAGTATCCTGTCAGCGGCCGCTCCCGGCTGGGATGCGCTCATCGATGAGGAGAACGATATGCGGATGGCCTTGCCCTGGCGGAAGAAATACGGGATCACTTACGTGTACCAACCCTTCCTGCTGCAACAGCTCGGCCCCTTCGCGGTGCGGCCTTCCCCGGAAGACACGGCCACGTTCGTCGCTGCACTTCCCTCGCGTTTCCGCTTCGCCGACATCTACCTCTGCCCGGGAACGCCGGCACCACCAACGCTGACCGAACAGCAGAACATCTCCTTCCGGCTGAACGAACCGATCGAGACGCTCCGCAAAAACTATAGCGAGAACCATCGACGCACGCTGAAGAAGACCGGGGCTTCGAGCGACGGGTGGTGCGACCGTGTTCCGCTGGACGAGATCACGGCCTTCTTTGTCGATTCCGAGCAGTTCCGGCGGTGGGGCATCCGGCCCGACCAGTCACAGGCCCTTGCCCGCATACTCTTCACCGCCGACGAACGCGGGCATGGCTTCGGGTGCGGCGTGCGGGCGGGCGAAGAACTCGTGTGCGCCGCGTACTTCATCCGCTGGGGCGGCCGCCTCATCTTCCTCAAGGGCCTCGCGAACGACGCGGGCAGAAAGATCCACGCCATGCACTTCCTGATCGACCGGATCATCGGCGAACATGCCGGCCAGGACCTGCTCTTCGACTTCGCCGGCACGAATGACCCCGACCTGTCGCGTTTCTACATGGGCTTCGGCGGGCAACGCTCCGTTTATTTGCGAGCTTTGGTGAACAAGCTCCCCTTCCCGCTGAACCTGTTAAGGACCTGAACGATGGTGGTGCGAATGAACAGCGAACGCTCGGTGGTGAACACCTTCATCGCGGAATTGCGCGACGAGACCGTCCAGAAAGACCCTCTCCGCTTCCGCCGCAACCTGGAGCGCATAGGTGAGGTGATGGCCTACGAGCTCAGCAAGACGTTCGGCTATTCGGAGAAGGAGGTGATCTCCCCGCTCGGGACGGCACGTGTGGAACTCGCCGATGACAAACCCGTGCTCGCCACCATCCTGCGCGCCGGGCTGCCGCTGCACCAGGGCCTGCTCAACTACTTCGACCGCGCCGACTGCGCCTTCGTGAGCGCCTACCGCAAGCACCGCACCGGCGAGGACGGCTTCGACATCGAGGTGGAGTACATGAGCAGCCCCTCCTTGGAGGACCGCGTCGTGATCATCAGTGACCCGATGCTGGCGACCGGGCGCAGCATGGTGCTCGTGTACAAGGCCCTGCTGAGGCTGGGCAAACCCAAGGCCGTCCACATCGTGAGCGTGATCGCGAGCGCCGAAGGCATGGAGCATGTGAAAAGCCATCTGCCACCGAACACGCGCATCTGGGTGGCCGCCGTGGATGAGGAAATGACCGCGCAGGCCTACATCGTTCCCGGCCTCGGTGACGCCGGTGATCTGGCCTTCGGGGCCAAACTCTGACCCCTTGCCACAGCTGACCGAGATAGTGGTCGTGGTGGCCTGGGGCGCCGTGAAAATGTTGGTGGCCGCGGGTTTCGGCGCGGGTTTCGGTTTCCCCTTCCTCCAGAACTTCCTGTGGACCAGCGTGGGTGGTTGCATCGGCGTTCTGGTGTTCTACGCCCTGAGCGAGCGCCTGACCGAACGTTCACGCCTGCGTTGGTTGCGCAAGCGCGTGGAGCGGATGGCGGCGGGCGGGGTGAACGCCCGCATCTTCACCAAACGCAATCGCCGCATCATCCGGATCAAGCATATCAGCGGGTACCTGGGTGTGGCCGCGCTCACACCGCTGGTGTTCACCATTCCCCTGGGCAGCATCCTCGCAGCGCGCTTCTTCCATCACGATCGCCGGACCATCCCCGCCCTGTTGGTGTCGGTGGTGCTGCAGGCGATGGCCGTCACCGCCGTGCTGAGCGGCTTCGTCGACAGCTTCAAGTGAAAAACTACCGCCATCTCTTCTTCGACCTGGACCACACGCTGTGGGACTTCCGGACGAACTCACGTGCCGTCCTGCGCGCCCTGTTCGATGAACTCGAACTCGCGGAGCAGGGGCTGCCCGACGCCGATACCCTCATCGAGGTCTATGAAGAGATCAATGCTGGACTGTGGAAGCGGATGGAGAGCGGCTCGATCGACAAGGAGGTCATGCGCGTACTCCGCTTCCGCAACACCTTCCTGCGCTTCGGCGTGAAGAACGAGAAGCTCGCCCGGCGAATGGGTGACGCGTACCTGGACCGCACGCCACTGATGAACGGGCTTTTCCCCGGCACGCTCGACCTGCTGCGGCACCTGCGGCCGCGTTATGGCATGCACATCATCACCAACGGCTTCGAGCTTACACAGGCGACCAAACTGGCGAGCAGCGGACTGCGTCCTCTATTCGACCACATCATCACGAGTGAAGGCGCGGGAGCCGGCAAGCCCGACCGACGCATCTTCGAGAAGGCCCTGCGGCTGGCCGGAGCGGAGGCGGGCGAATGTCTGATGATCGGGGACAGCATCACCGCGGACATGATGGGCGCCCGCGCTGCAGGCATGGATCAGGCCCACTTCGCGCCCGAAGGGGAGCAGGACCCGGAAGCGACGTACCGGATCCGGCGGATCGACGAACTACGGCTTTGGCTCTAGCGCGCTATCCGGTATGAAGGCATAGCGCATGAGCTGGTTGCTCCCGTTGATCTCGCTGTGCCGCAGGAAGAGCACCGAGTCACCATCCGCACGTACCTCACCCGCGTACGTGATCACGCCCTTCATACCAACCGAGCGGATGAAGAGACTGTCGTTGCGCCGCACCACCGGACAGTTGTGTACCTGGTTCCATCCGCTACGCACATCGATGGTCAATAGCGAGGCGAGCTGGCCGGGATATTTCTCCGTACCCCCGACAAAGGCCGCACTGCCGCGCTGGAAGAACCGCATGTAGTAGTCCAGATCACCGATCTCGGACTTGTAGGCACCATCGAACTTCAAACCCGAGCCCGTGAGCGGCACGAGCTGGACATCGGAGGACATTTCCGGAGGGTCGGCAACGGTGTCCGGCACCGTGTGTTCGACAACGGGAGGAGGAGGAACATCCACTGGCGTATCCACACAGGAAGCGGCCAGCAGAGCGGGAAGCAGCAAATGGGCGTAACGCATCTCCGATCAGTTTGGGAACTTGGCGATCACCGAAGTGGAACCTTTCACGACCTCGCCGATGCGCACCTGCATGGCGGCGTTGCGCGGCAGGAAAAGATCCACGCGGGACCCGAACTTGATGAAACCGAACTCCTTGCCTTGGGTGGCGGGCCCACCCGCTTTGCTGTACGTGCAGATGCGCCTCGCCAGGGCCCCGGCGATCTGGCGGAACAGGATCTCCCCGTGGCGTGGATGCTTCACCACCACTGTGCTGCGCTCGTTCTCGGTGCTGCTTTTGGGGTGCCAGGCCACCAGATATTTCCCGGGGTGGTACTTGTAGTAGCTCGTGGTCCCGCTGATCGGGTCGAAGTTGATATGCACGTTCAGCGGGCTCATGAAAATGGAGACCTGCAGGCGCTTGTCCTTGAAGTACTCCTGCTCCTCCACCTCTTCGATCGCCACCACCTTACCGTCGCAGGGCGAAACGATGGCGTCGTCATCCTGCGTGGTGCGACGGGACGGGACGCGGAAGAACCAGAGCACGATGAACAGCACACCGAGCAACAGCACGGTCACGGGCCAAGCCAGCCAGGCGGCCGTCCACGTCCACGCGGCGAACAGGCCGAAGCAGACGAACGCGATGGTCAGCAGTATGGTCGGGGTTCCTTCGCGGTGGAGGCGCATGGTGGGGAGGCGCGCGAATATATCCCGACGCACCGGCGCGACCTCAGAGGCGGACCTGTTCCATCAGGCGGAGCGTGACCAGCATGGCCGGAGCTGCGAGCAGGAACCCATCGAACCGATCGAGTATCCCACCATGCCCGGGAAGGATGTTACCGCTGTCCTTCACGCCGCGCGCCCGCTTGAAGGCGCTCTCCAGCAGGTCACCGAGCGTGGCCGTTACGGCAACCACCACGGCGCCCAGCAGCCATTGGGAGGAAGAAAGTTCGTTCCACGACCGCGCGAGCAACCAGCCCACCAACAGCGTGAGCGCCACGCCGCCCGCCAATCCTTCCCAGGTCTTTCCTGGGCTTACCAACGGCATGAGCTTGTTGCGCCCGAAGGAACGCCCTACGAGATACGCGCCGGTATCGCTCGTCCACAACAGGAACATGAAGCCGACAAAGACGTGCCAATGGATTTCCACCATCCACGTGACGCAGGTGAACGGGACGGCGACATAGAGGACCACTGCCAGCAGACCAGCGAATGCATGGGCCGGGTCCTTGATGCCACGGCGCATGATGTCGAACGCCAGGAGGACCAGCATGGCGAAGATGACCGCCGCTCCCGCGCGTGTTGACCAACCCGACATCGGCACCACACCGAACGCGGTGAATACCACGGCCGCCAGCAGCATTGAACGACCCTCGCCCGGGTCGCTTTCACCCGGAGCATGAAAAAGACGGTGCCACTCCCGCGCAGCGATCACGCAAACCGGCAGGAAGAGTAGGAAGGTCGTCCACGGGCCGATGATCGCCGCGCCGAGCGTGAGCGACACGTACACGGCACCGGTGATGGCGCGCTTGGTGAATTCGCTCATGCGGCGAAGATCACTTATGCCGGCTTGGGGGCGGGCGGTGCGGCGTCCGGGGTTTCCGGCTGCTGGGACATGGGCGGCGCACTGTGGGTGGCTCCGCCATTCCCGTTCAGCGGAGCGGTGGGCCTGATCGGCTGCTCTTCGCGCTCCCAGGCACGCTTGCCGAAGATCTTCTCCAGGTCCTCTTTGAAGATGACCTCCTTCTCCAGCAGCTGCATCGCCAGGGCGGTGAGCTTGTCCTTGTTCTCGGCGAGGATGCGCTTGGCGCGGATGTACTGGCCTTCCACGATCCGGCTCACCTCCTCGTCGATCGTCTTGGCCGTGCTCTCGCTGTAAGGCTTGCCGAAGGTGTATTCGCTCTGCCCGGTGCTGTCGTAGTAGCTGATGTTCCCGATGCGATCGTTCAGACCGTACATCGTCACCATGGCGTACGCTTGCTTGGTGACCTTTTCCAGATCACTGAGCGCGCCGGTGCTCACCTTGCCGAACATCGTTTCCTCCGCGGCCCGGCCGCCGAGCGCGGCGGCGATCTCATCCTCCATCTGCTCGGCCGTGGTCAGGTGGCGCTCATCGGGCAGGTACCAAGCGGCGCCCAAGGAGCGACCGCGCGGCACGATGGTGACCTTCACCAAAGGGGATGCGTGCTCCACCAACCAGCTAACGGTCGCATGACCGGCCTCGTGGTAGGCGATGGCTTTTTTCTCCTCTGATGTGATGATCTTGTTCTTCTTCTCCAATCCGCCTACCACGCGGTCCACCGCATCGAGGAAATCCTGCTTCTCGACCTGCTTGCGCTTCCTGCGCGCGGCGATCAGCGCCGCCTCGTTGCAGATGTTGGCCAGGTCCGCCCCGCTGAAGCCCGGGGTCTGTCGCGCGAGGAACTCCACGTCCACGGCCTCGTCGAGCTTCAACGGCTTGAGGTGTACTTTCAGGATCGCGACCCGCTCGTTCAGGTCGGGCATGTCCACGAAGATCTGCCTGTCGAAACGGCCCGGCCGCATCAGTGCCCGGTCGAGCACATCGGCCCGGTTGGTGGCGCCGATCAGGATCACACCGCTGTTCGTGCCGAAACCGTCCATTTCGGTGAGCAGCTGGTTGAGCGTGTTCTCGCGCTCGTCATTGGCGCCCATGCTCACGCTGCGGCCACGCGCGCGGCCGATGGCGTCGATCTCGTCGATGAAGATGATGCTCGGGGCCTTCTCCTTGGCCTGTTTGAACAGGTCGCGCACGCGGCTGGCGCCCACACCGACGAACATCTCCACGAAGTCCGAACCGCTCAAGGAGAAGAACGGTACGCTGGCTTCCCCGGCCACGGCCTTGGCCAGAAGCGTTTTGCCCGTGCCCGGCGGGCCTACCAGCAGTGCGCCTTTGGGGATCTTCGCCCCGAGGTCGGTGTAGCGCTTGGGGTTCTTCAGGAAGTCGACGATCTCCTGCAGTTCCTCCTTGGCCTCATCCAGACCGGCGACGTCATTGAACGTGGTGTTGGTGGTCTTGCCGCCCTCAAAGACCTGCGCGCGGCTCTTGCCGATGTTGAAGATCTGACCGCCCGGGCCGCTGGGGCCACCGATGCGGCGCATCATGAACACCCATCCGAGCGCCAGGAGCCCCAGGAAGATCACCCATTGCCAGATATCCGAGGCCACGTTGTTCGCCGGCTGGATATCCACCGACACACCGTGCTTGCGCGCCCCATCGATGATCTGGTCCTGCAGATTGTCCGAATTGCCGGTGAAGAACTCGTAGTGCGGGCCGTTCTTGTCCTTGTCCACTCCTGACCGCGCGAGACGCGCCTGATGGGTCTTTTTCGAGAGGCTGTCCGCTTTGATGGTCACGCGCACACTCTCGTTCTGCACGATCACGATGCGGTCCACGTCGCCTGCGTCAAGGAACCGATCGTACTCGCTCACGTCGATCCGCTGGGGCTTCGGGCCGTAGTTGAACAGCCACATCGCCAGGATCAACACGCCGATGAGGCCGTAGATCCAGTAGAAATTGATGGCCTTGTCAGGCCCCTTCTTGTTCTTTCCGTTGTTCTCCACGTTCATCTGCCTTCTTCAGGCCACGTTCTCGTATGTCTTGCGGATGGCATCGCTCCAGAGCTGCTCCAATCCATAGTAGTCCCGCTTGCTCTTGTGGAACACATGCACCACCACATCCACGTAGTCGAGCACCACCCACCCTTTACTTTCAAGTCCTTCGATATGCCAGGGTTTTTCCCCGGCCTCCTTCAAGGCGAATTTCTCCACACTGCCCGCTATCGCTTGCACCTGCGTGTCCGAATCACCGTGGCAGATGATGAAATGGTCGCTCACGGTGTTGGGCACTTCCCGCAAGTCCAGATGGACGATATCCTTGCCTTTCACTTCCTGAATGCCATGCACGACGGCTTCCACCGTTCGGTTGGCTGGGGGCGCGCCCGGGCGTTTCTTCATGCGGTCTATCTTGCGACGATCAAAAGTAAGCACGATGCGCCCCGCGCCGTCCGGAACACCGGCGAAGCGGTTGCGGAGCGGGGGATGGAGGAACGCCATGCGGACAAAGATCATCGGCCAGCAGCTCATCGAGCTGGAAAGTGTGGGCAGCACCAACAAGCACGCTGCCGAGCTGCTCGCACAGCGCAAAGTGGCGCATGGCGCGGTGATCCTGGCGCACGAGCAGACCGACGGGCGCGGTCAGCGCGGGCGCATCTGGCGTTCCGGCGCGAACCTGGACCTGACGATCAGCGTCGTCCTGCAGTTCGAGCACTTGAAGGCCGGTGAGCAGTTCACCTTGGCGAAGGTCGCTTCGCTGGCCGTACACGACGTGGCCTCCAGCGCGATGAAAGTGGCCGTGGACCGGGGCAGCGACCCGGTGCGGATCAAATGGCCGAACGATGTGCTGGTGGACCGCCGCAAGGTTTCGGGCATCCTTATCAAGAACGATATCGTGGGCGGCCTGGTGATGAACAGCATCATCGGCATCGGTATCAACGTGAACAGCGGGGAACTGGACGCGGAATTCAACGCCACCAGCCTGCGCATGGAGACCGGGACCGAGCATGACCGGACAGAACTGCTCGAACTCCTTTGCCAACGGCTGGAACACCACTTGGAGCTCTGGCAGAGCGATCATGAAGCCTTGTCACGCGCCTACACCAGCCTGCTCTGGGCCCGGGGCCGCTACGCCGATCTCGAACTCGATGGCCAGCCCTTCAGTGCCCGGCCCATGGATGTGGATGAGGACGGGAGACTCCTGGTAGAAGACGAGGACGGTCGCGTGCAGGTCTTCGGGTACGACCGTCTCCGGTTCGCGGCCAGGTAGGGACTTGTACGGTCCAAGCAAAGGGCTACATTTGCGACCCTTTTGAAAACAGCCCACGGCGATGAAACGCACCTACCAGCCCAGCAAGCGCAAGCGCACGAACAAACATGGCTTCCGCAAGCGTATGGCCTCCGTAGCAGGTCGTGCCGTGCTGGCCAGCCGCCGCCGCCAAGGCCGTAAGAAGCTCACGACCAGTGACGAGATGGTCGGGAAGAAGTAATTCTTCGATCCGGATCCGATCCCAGGAGGGGGCCCGTGCGGCCCCCTTTCCTTTTTCAGGGCAGCGTCAAGGAGCCAACAGCGTCATCGCCACCCCGATGTAGGACCTGCGGTTACGAAGAAGCCCGCTCATCGCGGGCTCCATGTCGTTAGAAGATCGACAGGCTCAGCTCTCGCCTTTCACGCGGTCCACCACGTACTCATCCACCAGGATGCGGCCGCAATGCTCGCAAACGATGATCTTCTTGTGGCTGCGGATATCCAGCTGGCGCTGGGGCGGGATCGCGTTGAAACAACCTCCACAGCTGCCGCGCTCGAAAGGCACCACCGCCAAGCCGTTGCGGGCGTTGCTACGGATACGGCGATAGGCGCTCAGCAGGCGTTCTTCGATGTGCTTGGAAGCCGCATCGCTCTTCTTCTGCAGGTCCTTCTCCTCCTTCTCGGTCTCGCTGATGATGTCGTCCAACTCCTTCTTCTTCAGTTCCAGGTCCTTCTTCCGCTCCTTGTAGAGCTTGGTGCTCTCATCCACAACGGACTTCTTGGTGTCCTGCGTGAATTTGCCCTCTTTGATGCGCTTCTCGGCGAGCTGGATCTCCAGGTTCTGGAACTCGATCTCCTTGCTCAGGCTATCGTACTCGCGGTTGTTGCGCACCTTGGCCTGCTGGCCTTCGTACTTCTTGATGGCCGCCTTCGCGTCCTTGATGAAGTTCGTCTTGTCGCTCACGGCCTGCTCCACTTCGGCCAGGTCGTCCTGGAACTTCTTCAGCCGCGTTTCCAGGCCGGCCACTTCGTCCTCCAGGTCCTGCACTTCCAAAGGAAGCTCGCCACGCTGGGTCTTGATGCGGTCCACCTGCGAATCCAAATGCTGCAGGCGATACAGTTCCACCAGCTTCTCGGCGATGGTGATCTCCGCCTTGGTCGCGGCGTTCGTGGCCTTCGGAGCCTTTTCATCCTTCACCGGGCTCTTGGTCTCGGTCTTCGCCATGGTCAGCAAATGTGAACGGGGTTGGTGACGATTTTCGTCAAATGGGCTGCGAATGTAGGCAGTTTATCGCCCAGATGGCGCTGTAGCAGGTGCATGGTGAATTGCTCACTCTCATAGTGCCCGATATCCGCCAGAAGTAGCTGACCCTCAGCGCCGAAGAATTCGTGGTATTTGATATCGGCCGTTACGTAGGCGTCCACCCCGGCTGAGCGGGCCCGGCCGATGAGGAAGGCTCCCGACCCGCCGCATACCGCTACCCGCTCTACCGGCTTGCCGCGCAAGGCCGTGTGTTTGATCGCCGGAACGTTGAAGGCGGCCTTCACTTTCGCCAGGAACGCGACCTCCTCCATGGGTTCCGGCAGCCAGCCGATGGCCCCCGACCCGATATCCGGGTGGTTGTTGGCCAAGGGGTACAGGTCGTAGGCCACCTCCTCGTAGGGATGGGCGTTCAGCATGGCCTGTACCACCGCACGCTCCAGCGGTGCGTGCAGGATGGTCTCGATGCGCGTTTCGGGCTCCGCATGGCGCTCACCCTTCTTGCCGACAAAGGCGTTGGAGCCCTCTCCGGCGCGGAAGGTGCCCTGCCCTTCAAGGCCGAAGCTGCACTCGTCATAGTTGCCGATGCGGCCAGCGCCTGCGGCGAACATCGCCGCCCGCACCGCTTCAGCATGCGCGTTCGGAGCGAAGACCACCAATTTCTTCAGTTGGCCGGGCTTCGGGTCCAATACCTCCAGCTCCCGCAGCCCCAGCCGGGCAGCGATCTCCGCGTTCACCCCGGTGACCACATTGTCCAAGTTGGTGTGGATTGAGTAGATGGCCACCTCGTTCCGGATGGCGGCCAACAAGGTCCGTTCGACGCCGGTGCGTCCCGTGATGCTCTTCAGCCCCCGGAAGATCACCGGATGATGCGCGATCACCAGGTCGCAACCGCGTTCCACCGCCTCCGCCACGACCTCTTCGGTGCAGTCGAGTGTGACCAACGCGGCCTTCACCTCCTTCTCCGGGCTGCCGACCTGCAAGCCGCTGTTGTCATAGTCTTCCTGAAGGACGGGCGGGGCCCAGTTCTCCAGAACGCGGATGATATCGGAAAGGCGCATGGCGAACGGATGGGCCGCCAAGTTGGTCATCGCGGCGACACCGGCCGAAAACTCAGGGCGCGTGCTCCAGGCGAACGACGTTGGGTATCCCCCCGCCGATCGTCTGGAATATGACATCGCGGTCGTTCTGTGCACCGGTGTAGCTCACCGTTCCGTCCAGGTTCAGATCCTCAAGAAAGTATCCGTTGATCGTGGCATTAACGTTCCCCATCAACCGTTCGAGGATCGCATCACGGTCGTTCTGCGCGCCCGTATAGTGGATCTTCTGTGGCCCGGGTGTGATGCGCGCATTTCCCGGCCACAGATAATGGTAGGTAGGCGTGACCCCCTGTGGCTCCTCCCCGAAGGCCTGTTCCTGGTAGGTGTTGCGCAGATCGGAATTGATCCACGGTCCGACGAAAGGCAATGGATGCCGGGAGATCACCGGCAGATGGTTCCTATGCCGGATGGCCACGTAGTAATGTCCCGGAGCTATCG
>JAGODO010000342.1 GCA_017998165.1 Flavobacteriales bacterium
CCTCCGCACGCGCTCCTCCGGAACCACAAGATCCAGCGGGATGTAGGGGTGATCGAGCATCATGCAGGCCACCATGCTCACCACCATGTCCGCCTCCTTGTGGCCTCGTATGACCACCGGATGGCCTTTCGTCAGGCCGAGGGCCGAGATGCGGGCGACCATGGCGTCAGCCTCCTTTATCAACGCACCCCACGACAGGTAACGGTCGCTCCCGACGACAGCCGGCTTGCTGGAAGCCGTGTCCACCTCCTCAAAGCGCGCGGTGACGATGTTGAAACGCATCGATCAGTGCGGATAGGGGAACCTCCCGCTGAAGATGTAGAGGGCGAAACAGGCCAGATGCACCATGACAAATATGGAGATGCCCTTCACGAGCCATGCCGGCGTAGCGCCCCAGAAGTTCCACTTGTGCTTGCGGCTCTGGTGCTGGTAGCTGTTGTAGCCCACGCTGTACAGGCCGAAAAGCGAGCCGCTGATGATGTAGTGCGCCTCGAGCCCGTTCCAGCAGCCCATCAGGAGGAAAGTCGAGAACAGTGCGATGTTCTGCTTGAGCAGGGGCCAGGTGCGCAGCCGTTGTACCCCGCTGAGGCTCTTGTAGATCGGACGGAAGAAGTAGTCGCGCAGCCAGTCCCCCAGGCTGATGTGCCAGCGTTTCCAGAACTCCGGCGGGTTCTGCGTGAGCCAGGGACGATCGAAGTTCTTCGGCAGTTCGATGCCCATCATGCGACCGAGGCCGATGGCGAGCAGGGAGTAGCCGGCGAAGTCGAAGTAGAGATAGACCGTGTAGCCGTACATGTCCTTCAGCATCGGCCAAGGCTGTTTGCAGCCATCGCAGTCCGACAACCAGTTGCGATCCACCAGTTCCGCGAGCACGAACTTGTGAAGAAGACCCAGCGCGATGAATTCCCAACCCGCCAGCAGAGCCGATGCGTTCAGTCGCGACCAGCCCTGGTCCAGATCGCCCTTGAAGCGCTCATAGCGGTCGATCGGGCCGGCCAACAGGCTCGGGGGGAAGAGCAGAAAAGCGACGAAGTCCTGGAAGCGGAACTTGTCGCGCAGCAATTCACCATCGAGGTAGACCTGGATGCAACGGAAGGTGATGTAGCTGATGCCCGCGAAACCGATGACGTCCACGTTCCAGTCCAGCTTCACCAGGATCATCGGCAGGGCGAGCAGCAAGGAACCCAGCAGGCCATGCAGCTTCTTCCAGCGGAAGAGCAGCAGCCAAGTGAAGAGGCACTGGTACAGCGTGAAGAGCAGGAGCTGCCAGGGCTTGGGGAAGTAGGCCAGTGAGTAGAGCAGGCAGATGGCGATGATGGCCGAGGTCAAGGGCACGCGGGCCTTGAGCAAGGGCTTCAGCACGTAGAGCACCGCCACCAGCAGGGCGAAGAGCAGGTAGAAATCGATGGTGGCGAAGGGCAGCACGGATCAGAACTGCTGGTAAACGAACTTCACCGTGCTGGCCGCGGCATCCATGCTCACATCGCGGGGATCGTGCAGCCAGAGCATGCCCAGGCCGAGCGCCATGTAGATCACGGTCCACTTGGCGATGCGGAACAGGCGTGTGTTCGTGTTCATGGAAAGTAAGCGGCCAATGCGCGGTCGATCCGGTACCAGCCCAACGGGCCCAGATGCATCACATCGGTGAGTACGCCAGGCTGGAAATCGGCCGTGTCATCGATCCACAGATCGAGGTAGGTGAAGTCACGTGCATCGAGTTCCTGCCTGATGCGGTCCATCGTCGGATCCACATCCTTCAGGTTCGTGTACACATAGGGATTGAGCGGCTGCAGGATTAAATAGGGCTTCGCGTGGCGGTCCTTCAGGTAGTCGAGCAACGCGATGAAGTCGTGCATCTCGCGGTTCTCCTCGGGAGCATGGGGCTCCAGCTGGCGGGTCTTGCCCTGCACGTGCTCCGCGTAGTAGGCATCGTAGACGAAGACCTTGTTGTTGGTGCATTGCGCCAGATGGTCCTGCACCGCGCGTGCGTACAGCGAATCCCAAGTCGACGGCGCCAGGTCCTGTCGCGGCGGAGCGGACACGGTATCGAAGACAGGATCCTGCAGCATGCCCGCACGCGTGGCGTGAATGATGGCGGCGTTCCAAGGCTGACTGAAGGTGTAAAGCCAGCGGCCCGTGACCGACGCGTCCCTGGTGATCCATTGTGCCACGGGTTGTGCCGAACCCAACTCGTGCTCGTGCTCGGCCATGAACGCCGCTACCGGTCGCACGACGGGGTCATCCGCTTCCACGCGCTGCTGAACGCGATAGAGCGAGGGCGAGGGCTGGTACTCGAGAAAGGTCGCCAGTTCGGTGCCCCTCAGGCCGGACCGGTCAACGAACCAACTTGGCGACACGAGGATGGCCAGTTTGGCCCGGCCGAGGTCGGCTCCGGCGGAGATCAACTGGGCATGCATGCTGAAACTCTGGTTGCCCGCATGGCCCAAGGCGAGCAAAGGCACATTCAACTGCTGGTTGAAAAAATTCGCCGGCTTGGAAGGATGGTCTGCCGTGGTAAGCTCGGAGGAGCCGAGGAGCACGATGCTTGACCCTTCCTCGAAAGTGCGTTGCAAGGCGGCGGCCAGCCTGGGGTGCTGGGTATAGTTGTCGAAATACCCTGCCAGCGGATACTCGAAGTCCGCCTTCCGGGGAAATGCGCATCCGCATCCATCGAAGAGTCCGCCGTAAGACACCGCCAACCAGCTGACCCCCGCGCCGAGCAAGAGGGCGGCCCCATGCACGATCCAGCCGCTATGGGCCGGGGTGTTCATGCCTGCTTCAGCCGCACGTACGCCGCCAACGTTTCCACGCTATGGAACCGCTGTTTGTTGATGTCCACGAAGGGTATGGAGATACCGAAAGCGCCTTCGAGGGCCACGGCCAGATCGACCGCTCCGACGCTGTCGAGAATGTTCTGTTCGAGAAGGGCGTCCGTATCGTTCACGGTGGTGAAGGCGATGTTCGCGATCTCCTGTTTGATGAGGTCCTTGATCTCCGTGTCGGTCATCGGGTGAAATGTAGTGCGACGCATGAAAAAGGAAGGGCGGCACGCGGCCGCCCTTCTTTTTGACCGGGAAGCGGGCCTTACTTGGCCACTGCGGTGCTCCGGCGTTCGCGGATCACCGTGATCTTCACTTGACCCGGGTAGGTCATCTCGTTCTGGATGCGCTCGGCGAGGCTCATGCTGATGGTATCGGCCTGTGCGTCGGTGACCTTCTCGCTCTCCACCATCACACGCAGCTCACGACCGGCCTGGATGGCGAAGGCTTTCTGCACGCCCTGGTAGCTCATCGCGAGGCTTTCCAGGTCCTTCAATCGTTGGATGTACTGCTCCATCGCCTCCCGACGGGCACCGGGGCGCGCGCCGCTGATGGCATCGCAAGCCTGCACGATCGGACTGAGGAGCCCCGTCATTTCGATCTCGTCATGGTGCGCGCCGATGGCGTTCAGCACGTCGGGCTTCTCACCGTATTTCTCGGCGATCTGCATGCCCAGGATCGCGTGCGGCAGCTCGGGGGACTCATCGGGCACCTTACCGATGTCGTGCAGCAGGCCGGCGCGTTTGGCGGCCTTCACGTTCAGGCCGAGTTCCGCGGCCATGGTGGCGCTGAGGTTGGCCACCTCACGGCTGTGCTGGAGCAGGTTCTGGCCGTAGCTGCTGCGGTAGCGCATGCGGCCCACCATGCGGATCAGCTCATTGTGCAGGCCGTGGATGCCGAGGTCGATGCAGGTGCGCTTGCCGATCTCTACGATCTCTTCCTCCAAGTGCTTCTTGGTCTTGGCCACGATCTCCTCGATGCGGCCCGGGTGGATGCGACCG
>JAGODO010000068.1 GCA_017998165.1 Flavobacteriales bacterium
CGATGTGATCACCGCAGCCTGCGTCTGCGCCGGTACGCCCGACAACACGGACACGGATGGTGATGGTATCGCCGACTGCGCCGACAACTGTCCGACTCTCGCCGGACAGCAAGGTGATGCCTGCAACGACAACGACGCATGCACCACCAACGATGTGATCACCGCCGCTTGCGTTTGTGCCGGTACGCCCGACAACACGGACACGGATGGTGACGGTATCGCGGACTGCGCCGACAACTGCCCCACCCTCGCCGGTCAGCAAGGTGATGCCTGCAACGACAACAACGCATGCACCAACAACGATGTGATCACGACCGCGTGCCTCTGCGCAGGTACGCCCGACAACACGGACACGGATGGTGATGGTATCGCCGACTGCGCCGACAACTGTCCGACTCTCGCCGGACAGCAAGGTGATGCCTGCAATGACTTCAACACCTGCACGCTCAACGACGTGATCACCGCCGCTTGTGTCTGCGCCGGTACGCCCAACACCACCGATACGGACCTCGATGGTGTCGTTGATTGCCAGGACAACTGCCCCTTCGTGGCCGGCCAGATCGGTTCAACCTGCGATGACGGCAATGCCAACACCATCAACGATGTGCTCAGCGCAAGCTGTGTTTGCACAGGCACACCGGTAGGCGGCTGCACCCAGAACGAGGTGACCCTGACCTTGACCACTGACGCAAACGGCGCACAGACCAGCTACGAGGTGGTGCTCACAGGTACCTCCACCGTGGTATGCAGCGGCGCCGGTTACGCCAGCAGCAGCACCATCACGGCCACCTGCTGCCTGCCCAACGGCTGCTACGACCTGCGTGTGTTCGACAGCGCCGGTGACGGTATCGCCGCTCCGGGCGGTTACGTGCTGCGCGATGCCAACAACAAGCGCATCATCGACAACGATGGCAACGGGGCAACCTTCACATCCTCGAGCATCAGCCCCCTGGGCTTCTGCGTACCCCTCGGCTCGGGTGCTCTGGACGCCGCCAGCTGTGACGTGCTCACGGCCACACCGACCACCGTGCTCCACGCCACGCTCATCCCGGGCGTGACCAGCCTCTACAGCCCGGGCACACCAACGGTGAACGCCAATACCGGCTATCAGTTCTGGGTGACCAACCCCAACGGTGGCTACAGCCGTCGTATCCTCTTCACGCATGCCTCACCGGGCGCAGGCTGGCCCGTAGGCACACCGGCCGCGCAGAAGGCCAGCTACTTCCGCCTGAACGCCATGAGCAGCGCTCCAACCATCCCCTTGGGTGTGCTCCTGAACGTACGTGTGCGCTCCCTGGTGAACGGCACCTATGGCGTATTCGGTCCCGCTTGCCGACTGCTGCTGCCGGTGCCGCCGTGCCAGCCTTCGCAGCTCACCACCACCGCCGACCCGGTGGCCTCCTGCGGTGCTACGGGCCTGACGCTCACCAGCACCATCTACGCCACCCCCGTGACCGGTGCCACCAGCTACCAGTTCGAGTTCTCCAAGGCCGGTTACCTGCGCCGCATCACGTTGCCCACGCGCCAAGCAGCCTTGAACTTCATTACAGCACCCCTGCAGAACAACAACTGTTATGATGTGCGTGTACGCGTGACCACGGACGGCGGGATCACCTTCTGCCCCTTCGGTCCCACCTGCACCATCACGATCGGCAATGCGACCTGTGGCGGCAGCGCCATGGCCCCGCATGCCGATGACAACAGCATCGAGGATATCGCCTTGAGCACCCGCTTGAGCATCTGGCCGAACCCCAATGACGGTTCGCAGTTGCACCTCTCGCTCAGTGATCTCGACGGAAGCGTGAGCACCGTTGCCGTGGATGTGACGGACGCCTATGGCAAGCTCGTGCTCAACAGCATCGTCCCGGTCCAGGACGGCCTGCTCAACAGCTCGATCGACCTGCAACAAGACCTGGCACCGGGCCTCTATCTGGTGAATCTCCAGGCCGGTGATCAACGCTTCACCGAGCGACTGGTCATCCAGTAAGCACATCCTCCGTGCGGCGGCCCCGCTGGACTCCGGTGTTCCGGATGTCCGGCGGGGCTTCCGCTTTGGGGAATAGCCGGACCGTGGCGTGAAGCCTTGGCGCCACGGCCATGATGCCATCAGACCGACCCCGCACATTCGCCCTGCGATCCATGAGCAACCATCGGACACCGCTGAGCGGCACAGCCTGCTCACCCGTCTCGGGTTGGCTCGCCGCACCATCAACCGTACCAGCAAGCTCCTTTGCCGCAATTGCCGGGTCGGTTCGCACGAGCGCATGCCGATGGACCGCACCCTCCACGAATTCCATGGCCTCTGGTGCGACCGCTTGGTGCGGCATGGGCCGGTGGAGCATTGTATCCAGTTCCCCTTCGGCTCCCGCAATTGCCCGCAGAAGCAGCGCGGCGCCTGCTCCACTCCAGACTTCACTCCCGTTTCATACCCGCGCAACATGTCCTTTACAACTTGCGCGCCTACCACTGGTCCCCGCTGCCGTGCGGGCCGCGTTGGCGAGAACTGAACGACACCATCATCGGCCATGGAGAAACTGGACTTCGCGCGACCGCTACCCGTCTCCAGTATGCACATCCAAACGGCGCCCAAGGGTGTGCCCCAACGACTTCCCTTTGGAACGGGGCAGCTTGAAGTGCTGCGCATCGATAAAGTGCGCAAGGCCTTGCACCAGCCCAAAGCTGATGAGCCGGACGGCGCATTCGTACGCGCACGCATGGTGCTGGAAGGAGTTCCCGCCAGCAGCCGCTCCGTTGTACACCAGGCCATCCTCGCCTTCGTGGACCCGGGCATCGATCCACCACTGTCCCGGACCGATCACGCCCGTGGCACGCTCCACGTCTACTATCCCATCAGCGACTTCGAGCGCATCGCCGCCTTGCTGCGCACCGGCAAGCGCCGCCTCTGCTACTGCTGGCTCTCGGCCGATAGCACAAGGAGCGTGGTGATGCTGATGGCCATGGGCTAGACCGGCCGAACACGTTCGTGAAGCCCGCGCAATGAGTGATCCCCGCGTGAAGGGGCTCTCGGTGCGATCCGAACAGGGAACGGGGCGCTCGGATCGAGCAACGGAGCCACTTCGGGCATCGACACCGCGTCATAATTTTACGAACAGGATCTGCCTGTACCCACCACTAACCCATCGGTAGTATGGTACCCGTACCCTGGAGCCAAAGGACAATGGAATATGGTCGTTCCTTGGATGAACTACCTGTGTTGTTGGAGCGCGTGCAGGGAACCGCTGTACGCCTGAGCAACTTGCTCGCTCGCCAACCTGCGGAAAAACTCATTCTCCGCGCAGACGGAAAATGGAGCGCCATCGAGCATTTGGGCCACCTGCTCACCTTGCAGGACCGGTTCTACCACCGAGTGGATGATTTCGCGCAACGCCGAACGAAGCTCTGTGATATCAATTTGCGGGATCAGGTTCCTTTCCTCCAAGGCCAACGCTTGAGGATGCTCGGCGATGTGCTGGAAGAGTTCCGCTTGAAGCGCCTCGATTTCGCCAACCGCGTGGAACATCTTCATCGCCGTTCTTTGGAACATGCGGCCTACCATCCGTGCCAGGACCGCACGATGCGCCCGATGGACATGCTGCTTTGGATCGCTGAGCACGATGATCACCACCTGGCCAGCGTCCGCGCTCTACTGGATGGTCCGATGATCCCTCCTCGCCCTTCGCTCTGGCCTGATCAGGGGTAGCCCGCTCCTTGGGATCCAGGCGCTCGTTGCATTCCCCGATCATGAGTGGCCGCGCTCTTCGTGTGAATGAGGGGCGGCGTTCTCGAGCCATGCGGTGAGGAACCGTTCAACGCAACACCACCTTCCCCAAGCTCCTCGCGATCCCCTCGCGCGTGCGCCCCACCAGCAGATAGGTGCCGCTGGCAATGGACCCGCGATCGAATTCGGCGACACCAGACCTCATGGTCACGGTCCGGATCGCCCGGCCAGCGTTGTCGAGCATCGCCACACTTACAAGGTCCGTGGTTCCGGAACGCACCGTGAACCCCTCGGCCGTCGGGTTGGGTGAGATATGCACCGTGTTCGTTCGCGGCGCCGGTGCCAAGGCGGTGCTGATCGTCACCGGCGAATCACCCGGATCCACGATGTTGGCAGCGGTGAAGCGCGCGAGCACCGCGCTCTCGCCATTGAAGGTGCTGCTGCCCCATGCAGGGACATTCGCCGTGGGCATCGCATTGCCACTTCCGGTATGCTTGCCCACCACCAGTAAGCTGTTCGCGTTCTTGAACACGCCGTAGAGCTTCACGTTGTCGCCGCCTTGTTGCGTGAGCGTGTCCCACTGACCTACCAACAACGAACTGTAGAGGGGTATGCTCAGGTCGTCCTCGTACTCCCGCACGAAATTGTTCCAGCAGCTCAGGCCACCGTTCGCCGGCTTCACCATTTTCTGGTAAGCGTTCGCGGTGGTGATCGTCCGCCGCCCTTGCCCGAGCACCACCACGCGGCCGCTGCTGGTCACCTTCAGCATGTTCTTCCCCAGGTAGGTGGTGTTCACGTTCGGCCAGCCACCGTTCGGGTCGGGCCAGCCATCGAGGTTCGGGTCGGGGTGGGGCGCGCCGAGACTTCCGGTGCCTTCGGCGTATTCCGCCACGTAGGTGCTGTGCATCAAGGTGCCGTCGTTCAGCTTCAACTTGCCCAGCCAGCTGATGTGGATGTTGCCCTGGTTACCGGTGAACTGGTTCTGAAAGCCGCTCGCGCCGGGGTTCGCAGCGATGGTGTTGCCTTCCCACAGGTTCTCCACGTTGTTGCCGTGGCAGCGCGCGTTCACTACGAGCAAGCCGGTAGCAGGCGGCTGCGAATAGTCGATCGCCAAGGCATCGATGTACTGGTCGGGCGATGAGTTCACCGTATCGCCCTGCGGTGTCACCTCGTGGTACAAGCGGCTCCACCAGAGCAACGCACCGTCCGCATCCATGGCCATGACCGCTGGCTCGAAGTCGGGCTCACCGCCGGGCAGCACGCTCTTGGTGTTGAAGCCGATGTACATCGCGTTCGTGCGCCGGTCGATACACACGCTCTGCGGACCGTGCGTGAACGTGGCGCTGCCGCTGTAGCCCGTGTAGCCCGGACCGTCCGTGGTGTTGCTCGTGCCGCCGGGCAGGCACTCCGCTTCGTACAGGATGTCCAGCGGCCACGTGCCCTTCTTCATTCCGCCGTTGCCATCGGGCATCCACGCGTTGTATTCCGCTGCTGTCGGCGAGCGCAATTCGCAGCGAGAGGCATCACGTTTCAATACGATCGCGCTATAGTCCAATCCACTGAGGCCACCGGAATAGGTCGTGCCATCACCTCGGTATTCGCCGACCCCGTCCGCGATCCAGTGGATGCGCCAATGCGGCACCACTTCATCCTCGCCGTTCGCGTCCATGCGGTAGAATGCGCTCCAGTCGTAGCTGTGCGAGTCGCCGTAGGCATACACCACCTTTCCATCGTTGCCCACATCCCAGGGCTGGTACACCTTGGGGTAGTCGCCCGCCGAGCACTTCACGTTGTTCACCCACACGAAGCCCGTGGGTGCGCCATTCACGAAATTGTTGTCCAGCTTGCCGATGAAGTAGCCGCCGGTATTGCTGTCCTCCGTGGTTCCGCTGAGGTACAGGTCACCGGTGGGTGTGCCCGGTGCGTTGGTGCTCTTGATGAAGCGGAAGTCCTCGGCAGCACCGGCCGGAAGCGCATACACGCCCAGGATGTCCTGCAACGAACTGTCCAGCCGCAGGATGAACGGTGTGCGCCCCGTGCCCTGGTTGTTCGTGATGCCGGGGTTGGTCAATGTGGTCACGATCACCCCGTTCGGCAGCCAGTCCAGCGCATCGGCCGCGCCGATCACCAGCACGTCGCCATTGCTGATCTGCACCACGTCGTTAAAGACCTCATTGCCGGAACCACCGGCATAGGTGATCAGGTCCGCTTGCGCCGTGACCAGAATGGGCAACAGGTATGAAATGAGTGAGAGTTGACGCATTCGGGCTCGTGTTGTTGCGATGGGGACGAAGAAAGACCGGATGATCCGCTTTGATGGCGGATCAAGTTAGTTCGGTCCATGGACAGCTTCCGTGCGATCCGACGGAGCATGGACCACCGCGGATGGATGGGATGTTCGGACCGGTGTTCTGCTCCTGTCCGACGGGAACGGCGGCATGGACAGCTTGAACTTCACGGCCGCCACACGTATCGCGATGATCACCGCTCCCGCGTTGCAGAAGTTCACGGGTCTTGGTCCACCAAACTGCTGCAGTAACACGTACACACCCGCACCCGCAAAGCACGCAGTGGCGTAGATCTCCTTCGAGAAGATGATCGGCTCGCGGTGGGTGAGCACGTCGCGGATCACACCGCCCATCACCGCGGAGAACACGCCCATCACGCACGCGATCAACGGATGCACGCCCAAGCCGATGGCCTTTTCGGTACCGAGTATGGTGAAAAGCGCGATGCAAGCGTGTCAAAGAGGAAAAGCGTGCGTGGCAGTTTCACCAGGAGCGGGAACGCTACGCGGGCGATGACGATACCCACGAGGATCGCGTAGAGGAAGCGCACATCCGCCACCCATGCCATGGGATAGCTGCCCAGCAGCATATCGCGCAAGCTGCCACCGCCGATCGCCGTGATGAAGCCGATGAAGGTGACGCCCAACCATTCGGGACGTTCGTGCCGCGTGGCCCGCAGCGCTCCGCTGATCGCGAAGAAGCCCGTGCCGAGCAGCTCGAAGAGATATTGTATGTCCACCGTTCCCATGGCTACAGTATGCTGATCGGTTGCTTGTGCTCATCCACGGCCACGAACGTGAGCTCGCCGCTGATCGCCTTCTCGCACTCGAAGTCGTACATGCCTTCCACCAGGATGTCCACGCGCACTTTCAAACTGGTGTTGCCTACATAGCTCACGCGTGCCACCAGTTCGATGATGGTGCCTGCGGGAATGGGCCGCTTGAAATCGATGCGGTCGCTGCTGGCCGTTACCACCCGTTTGCGCGAGAAGCGCGTGGCGCAGATGAAGGCCACCTCGTCCATAAGCGACATCGCCGTGCCGCCGAAGAGCGTGTTGTAGTGGTTGGTGGTATTGGGCAGCACGGCCTTGCACAGACGTGTTTCGCTCGCGCTGAGGCGTTCCTTGAAGGCATCCGTATAGGCTTCACTGCGCAGCTCATGTTCGCGTTCACGCCTTGGGGGGGCCAGCGGTCTACCACCGGGCGGTGTGCGCGTCGGTCTGGATACGCTGCCGTTGGTAGGCTCCAGCAGCAGCTCGTCGGTTATCGTTTGGTTCATTCTGTTGCTTTCTGTTGCAGGCCATGACAGCCCTGTTCGATCGTTCCTGATGGGGTGAAAACACGAACGCCACCCCGGCGTGGGATGGCGTTGGAGCTCTGTTGGGTTCTTCGCGTCTAGTCGGCGCGGTGAGCGTGGCCATCCCGGTGCATGCATGCACACATACACATAGCGGCCATGTGGTGGCGCTGTGCGGGGATGGTGGTCACGGCTTTCATTGCGGGCGCAAACATAATGCGGGAATGTCCAATCCGCACGCACCGCTTGAAGCATGACATGCACTTGAGATCGCCTTGACATCAGGCCAGTGCCGTCGCTGATCATCACCGTGCCCACGCGTGCGTAGTGGAACGATCGGGGACCACTGCACTTGCTGGTCGTACATCAATGCTGGAGCACGAGCACCGGAATGCGGGTGTGCATGGCCAGGTGCTTCGCAACACTCCCATGGAAGAGACTTTCCATAAAGCCCGTATGGCGATGCAACACGGCCACAAGGTCCATGTTGTCGCGTTCGGCCACGTTGCTCAAGGCGAGGGCAACATCATCCCCGACCGCAGAGGCATAGGTGTGCGCGACCTGCGCGAAAGTCCGGTCGTAGTCCGCCAGTACCTGAGGGTCGGGAGCCTCATTCTCGTTGCGCAGCACATGCGCGATGGTGATGTCCGCTGCATCCCGGCGTGCCAACTGGATGAGCATCCGCATCGCCAACTGATCCACGCGCAAGTGGTCATCGGCCAGCAGGATATGCCGCAAGCCTTTGTACCGCGCATCCTTCGGCACCACCAGCACTGGTACCGCACTGGACTTGGCTACCGCTCCAGCGCTGCTGCCGAACAGATCGCCGCCGGTAGCGCCCTGCGTTCCCATGACGATGACATCGATACCCTTCTCCTTGCATACCGTGTTCAGCGCCAGGGAGAGCAGGCCAAAGGCCACCTCGGTGGTGAGCAACGCAGCAGCACCGCCCTTCAAGCCCCGGAAGCGTTCGGCGAAGTGCGCCAAGCCTTCCACGGAGGCCGCATACAGCGTGCTGGACATGTCCACCATGGCCGCATAGCCGGGGATGGGGTCGATGTAGGAGTGCACCAAGGTGAAAGCGGTGCCCGCGCTGCCGAACAAGTCGAGCGCGTATGCGCAAGCGTTCAGGGAACCATCACTGAAATCGGTAGGGAGCAGGATGCGCGTCATGGGTATTTCACACGACGCTGTTGCGTCCGTTGGTACGAACCTACGCGCATGCAGTAGCGATCAGGTTGACTGTTGTCATGGACCAGAAGATCTGATACAATGGCAACGGATCGGTGAACAAGGGGTCAAAGACCTGGGAGTGCTTTGCGCGCGGCCCGACCCCGGGCAATAAGAGATCGCGCAGCATGGCACACCAGCATACCCATCAGACCAGTCATCCGGGATACGACGGACCAGAGCATTTCTGGTGGGAGCGCCACAACGCAGGACTTATCGCCGCTTGGGCCATCGGGCTGTTGGTGGCGCTTTCGGCGATCGGCCTGATGGCCGTGCGACTGCGCGCCTGACCAGCGATGTGGCAGCGCGCCCGATGGTCACGTCCCGGCGCGGGCAAGGAGTTTCTCCAATCGCAGCCGATGGCGAATCACATGCACGATGGCATGCTCGATGAGGGCCTCCAGGTCGTATGTCGTCCCACTTGTGCATATCAATTCGCTCAGCATCCGCTCGGCCGCGAAGACCCATTCGCCCTCGAACATGAGCAGGGTTCAACTGAACATGACAGACACGCCACGTCACGCGCCATTCAGCAACTGCGCTGCACGGGTTGAAGGCAGCAAGCTATGGTCACCCAAGGGCATGACCCAGCGCGACGGCCCGAGTTGATAACGGAGCCCGCCTATGCACCGGTCATCTGAGGCCCCCAAGGCATGACGTCCCAAACGAAGGGCCGGAGGCCGGACTGAGGCCGCCTGTCAGCCGGGGTCTTGGAGCGGCGCATGAGGATGTGCAGCACGTCGTTCTCCAAGTAGGTCCACACGGCCAGCACTTCCACGCCTTCGTATTCATAGCTCACCAGGTCGGGCAGAGTGTGGCCATTGCCTTGTATCTGGTTCCGCTTCACGCGCTTCTCCCAATCAGCAGGAAGTGTTGCCGCTTGACGGGTGGCATACCCCTTCATCAAGCGTTCGACGAGTGAGGCTACGCGAGCGAACTTCGCGCGAACTTCGTGTTCGGAACGGGAGCGCATCCTGCGCAAGGTCAGTTCCCGTGTGCGGCCCAGGACCATCGGGGGGAGAATCTGTTGCTGGAACATGCCGCGAACGTGCTGCGGTAGTGCGACCAGGATATGCGCATCGCGTTATTTCTGGTGCTCCTTTCCACAGGTGGGCGTGGAAAAGGCGCGGAAGCGGGCGCGCTTCCCCCTCCGCTTGCGATCATCTGGGAAGACCTGGTACCAAAGCAGAAGCGGGAGCCCCCGCTCCCACTCCTTCCCTTTTGTCAGCACCGGACCAAAACCACTCAGCCGGCGAACGACGCAAAGAGAGGGCGGTGATATATCCCGCATACGATGGGAAGATGATATCGTTGTGAGGATCACGGGTGCGGGATCCATCGCAGCGGCACCCGGCAGCTCCGGAGGCCACGCTGTCAACGATCGCCGGTTGGTCGTTCCCGCATCCATACCGTGCGAGCCATTTCCCACCGGGGCCGGAATACCCGTCTATCCAAAATGATACCACCACGTCGATGGCTCACCACCGCACCAGGCTCTTTCCCGATCCATCGAACTCCTGGTCACAACACACCAGTTGATGCGCGCCATGAAAACCGGCAGCAGGACCCGAACAACTTCCCTTTCACGGCACGAAGAAAACAAGCGAAATCGCCTGGACCTGGGGAAAGACCAAGCGTCGCATCGCGCACAGGGCGACCCTCGGGCAGCAGGTACGCATGGAGAAGTTTCACGTTCCCGCCATCCCTGTTTCATATCCGCATCCCCCATTTGCGGCATGAAAGCACTGAGCGCCTTCCCCGACATCAGCACGATGACCACCGCTGAGGTGGCGCACCGTTTCGCGGACCTCTGCCGCAACGGCCGTTACGTTGAGGCCGTAACCGAACTGTACGCGCCCGATGTGACAAGCATCGAGCCCGAAGGCGGCATGTGGCCCGAACGCACGCGCGGGTACGACCGTGTGTTGCAGAAGGCACACATGTTCGCGGATCTGGTCGACAAGCAGCACCACGGGTACGTGAGCGAACCAGTGGTAGCGGGCCAACATTTCTCCATCTCCATGATCCTGGACGTGACCTTGAAAGGCGGCGGGCGGTTCCGCATCGAGGGCGTGAGCGTACACCATGTGCGCGACGGACTGATCACCCTGGAGCATTTCTTCTACCCGCCCATGCGCTGAACCCGACGACATACACACTATACGGTATGCATCGCGGGGCCTTCCTTCGGGAGGGCCCCGTGTTGTTTCCGGATCCTGCATCGCGTCAACCTTGTGTCCCCCCTGGTCCGTGAAAATTCATCCTTGCTTCCCCTTCACGTAAACAAAGAGGGAGAGTTTGGCTCCCCCAATGAAGTGGTGGTCCGACTCTGATCCACCTGTACAAAGAAGGGGGAGTTACGGCTCCCCCTTCGCATTTCCCATCGGCCCATACGGTCGTCGGGATGGATGTACGTCTTCATTCGCACGCTCGGCGAACGATACCGGAAACTTGATCGGACGTTGATATGGGTATGATGACCGTGAGGCAGTTTGGCGACCCCAACACCCACGTTCCGATGCATCCGAACATTCAGCGAAACGACAAGGCCGTCCTCATTCGGATACTGGTCGCCTTGTGCCTGCTTTCAGCCTCACAACCCACAAGGCCCGCTCAACCCGAACCAACGGGCTGCACCTCTCCATCACCATCACCATTGAAAGAGGCCCCGGACCTTCCGCCTGCCGACTTCGTGATCACTGTGAACGGCAACCTGCAATGGCTCGTGAACGGAACGGTGAACCCCACGCTCACGCTTACTCGCGGAACCACATACACATTCGACCTGAGCGCCTTCGGCGATGAGCATCCATTCTTGATCAACGCGAACGCGAACAACCCGTTCGGCACCTTGTACGCGGGTCCCTCGTCAGGCATCGTCATCTCCTTCACACCAACGTCCCAGATGCCCGCCACCATCCACTACCACTGTGAAGTACACTACGGCTCGATGGCGGGCACCATCAACTTGCTGGGCGAAATGGCCGATTGCCCCGGCGACCTGAACAACGACACGGTGGTGAACAGCACCGATTTCGGACTGTTCGTCGGCGCGTTCGGCACAAGCTGCACGGCTTGCAAGGCGGACATGAACGGCGATGGCCTCGTGAACAGTACGGACTTCGGGATTTTCGTCGGCGCGTTCGGGTCCAGTTGCGGATAGCAGGTCCGCCCACGAGGATGGTTAGGTGTTCATCAATTCAATGTCAACCCCGCGTTCGCCCAGGACCTCCAATGACCCGATGACGACATGATCGTGAAATGAAATGTTCATACGGGATCGGCATGTGGTGCATCCACAGCGGGGAGTTTTGCCCCACCCCGAACGGCCCCAACCCGCACCCCATGACCACCTGTTACCGGATACTCTCCTGCCTGATCCTTCTCGTCATCCTCGGCAACCGCATCCTTGCACAAGGTCTCGAAGGCATCATCGTGGAGGACTACTACACGATCAGCGCCGCTGATGCCACCTACATCAATGGGGGTTCCATTTCCACGCCCATCGCGGCAGGCACCAAGGTGTACCGCATTTATGTGGACATGGCACCGAACTACAAATTGAACACCATCAATGGCAGTCCGCTGCCTCAAGGAGGTGGTCCTTCGCCCAACCCGCTCGACTTCACCACCACGACGAGCTTCTGGAACGATGACAACTTCGGTACTGAGGTACCACCGCAGACCGCCCGATTGGATGAGCGCGCGGCGTTCGATTCGTACATCACCATCGGTGTGACCGGTCGCTCCGGTGGGGCCGTGGGCTGCGGAACGAACACCCAGCAGGTGGGCACGTTGAAGACGGCTGACACGAACGGCAACCTGACCTTGTGCTCGGTGTACTCCGGATTCCCGGCCGGTGCCGGTACTCCCGATGGCAACCTTCCACCTTCCGCTGCGGTGCCGGCGCTCACTTACAACCTCGGCGGGCTCATCGACTTCACAGCGCTGCAGTCTGGCGGCAACCAGCTCGTTGTTGTTGGGGACGCGTGGGCGACCCTGCCCAACGGTACCGGGGTAGACCCGACCGGCACCAATCGTGTGCTCATCGCACAGCTCACCACCAATGGCGCGCTCTCCTTCCACATCAACGTTCAATTGCAGCAACCCACGGGCGGCGCTCTGGAAACCTACGTATGGCAAACGGCGGGTGCGGGCGAGGTGGTCTCGCCTTTCCTTACTTACCCGCAGGCGAACGTATCCGTCGCGGCGAAGGCTTTCCTGGAGGGCCCTTTCAACAGCGGGACGAACCTGATGAACGATGCCCTGCGCACACTGGTCGCCTTCCCCACCACCGACCCGTATCCCGGCCTTGGCTACACGCATGCCGGTAGCGGCAACAGCGGGACCGTTGCACCGGCCGTGCTCGCCGTGACCGGAAACAATGCCATCGTAGACTGGGTGCTGCTCGAACTGCGCAACCCCAGCACGCCCAGTGCGGTGATCGCCAGCCGCAGCGCCCTGGTACAACGCGATGGGGATGTAGTGGACCTGGACGGCACATCAGCCGTGTCCTTCGGCGTGGCCCCCGGCAACTACTTCGTGGCCGTCCGCCACCGTAACCATCTGGGTTGCATGACCTCGGCCGCTGTCGCGTTGAGCGCCGCCCCGACCACCGTGGACTTTACCGCAGCTGCCACGGCGACGTTCGGCACCAGCGCGCGAAAGACCGTAGGCACCGCGCAAGTGCTCTACACCGGTGATGTGACCTTCAACGGGGAAGCGAAGTACACCGGAAGCAACAACGACCGTGATCCCATCCTGGTGACCGTGGGAAGTACCACGCCGAACAACATCATCGCCAACGCCTACAGCACGCGAGATGTGAACCTGAACGGCAACGTGCAATACACGGGCAGCGGCAATGATCGCGATCCCATCCTGGTGAACGTGGGCAGCACCACGCCGAACAACATTCGGCTCCAGCAACTGCCGTAGCCTGAACGCATCGTCCGTTCCGCAGAAAGGTAAGGGGCGGTATCGGACGCAGGAGCCCCACTTCTCGTGGGGCTTCGCCGTTCATGGAACCCCTTCCTCGCAGGTGAATAGCAAGGCGCACGGAGGCGCGTGTTTCCGTAGATCAGTGATAACCCACCACTAACACCGGCGCTCCGGGTGGCCGATAGTTTCGCGGCCCTCGTTATCCGCCCATGGCACGTACGATATTCACGCTGGTATTGGCGTTCCTGTTGGCCCAGATCGCCGCCGCTCAAGGAACGGTGCGCGGAAAGGTGAGCGACCCCACCGGCGAGACCATCATCGGTGCCTCCATAAAGGTGAAGGAACTGCCGGGCGTTTACGCCACGACGGACCTCGACGGCGCTTACTCCCTCAAATTGCCGGACGCGAACCCGTACACCCTGGTGGTGAGCTACGTCACGTTGATGACACAGGAAAAGCCGGTACGTGCCTCAGGTGGTGAAGTGGTGGTGGTGGACATCAACATGGCCGAGGAGAAGGAACTGAAAGCCGTGGTGGTGGAACGCAAGGCGCGCAGCACGAGCGATGCACGGCTGGAACGCATGAAGATCAACTCCGCCGCCAGTATCGACTATATCTCCGCCGATGCCATGTTGCGGACCGGCGATGGCGATGCGTCCGCTGCGGTGAAAAGGGTGACCGGCGTTTCCACGGTAGGCGCTTTCGTGAGCGTGCGTGGCCTGGCAGACCGCTATATCGTGACCACCA
>JAGODO010000343.1 GCA_017998165.1 Flavobacteriales bacterium
CATCATCTCCGGGAACGTGTTGGAGAACAGCTACGGCTGGGGTGGTGGCGTGCTGATACTCGGTACGGCGTACATGTCCGGCAACGTGATCAAGGACAACCATGCGCCCTCTTACGGCGGCGCTGTGTTCGTGGACGAAGGGGGTGTCCTTTACATGAGCAGCGAACTCATCTATGACAACACCACGGATATAGAAGGAGCGGCCATCGCGGCGGACTACGGCGATCCCGGTTCCTCGTACGTGTACCTCACCAATTGCACCATCGCCAACAACCATTCGCCGGATGGATCCGGGCTCGGTGGTAACGCGCTGTTCCTGGATGTGAGTTCTTTCGGAACGGTGGCCAATTGCATCTGTTACGGCAATGGTGACGACTTCCAAGCAGCGCCTGGCAGCGACCTCACCGTGACGTACACATTGAGTGAGGAACCCGTGGCCGGACCAGGCAACTTCCAGGCGGTCCCCCTGTTCGCGGACGCGGCGAACGGTGACTATCACCTGCGCTCCACGGCCGGGCGCTACGACCCCATCAGCGAGAATTGGGTCACGGATGCCGTTCACAGCCCGGCCATTGATGCGGGTGATCCGGCATCCGCGTATGCGAACGAGCCGTCGCCGAATGGTGCCCGGATCAACTTGGGGTATGACGGGAACACAGCGTTCGCGTCGATGTCGAGCGGCAGCACGGGCATCGTTCCCACGGCACATGAGCCGGTCCTCCGCGCTTGGCCGAATCCGGTCGCGGAACAGTTGGACATCCGTAGCTCCGCCATCGCACTGCCCATGTCCTGGATGTTGACCGATGCCGCCGGGCGTGTAGAACGCGCCGACGTGGTGCGCGCTACCACCACCACGATGGATGTGCGTGAACTGCCTGCGGGGCCGCACATCCTGCATTGGACCGATGCGAACGGACAGCGTGGCGAGCAGCGCATCATGAAGCCTTAGGAGAGCGCATGTCTTGGACCCCGGTAACCCGGAAAGGACGGAGGCTCTTACTTTGAGCGGGCCTTCGCCATGCTCACCGCCAAGCACCGCTCCCGCATCAAGCGGATCATCCCGTTCGGGATCATCTGGTTCATCTTCGGCATCATCTATAGCGTGGTGGAAAAAGGGATCCTCGCCCACAGCACCACCTATCCGCTCAACGGCAACCCGTACGATTTCAGGATCAGCCTCATCACCGTAAGCCTGTCTTCGCTGGTCATGGGCTTGTTGATGGGCACGTTGGAGGTGTATTTCCTGGCGGGCCTGTTCCGGCGACGATCGTTCACGGGCCACATGGTGTCCAAGACGGTCATCTACGTGGCGGCGATGGTGCTGTTCCTGATCGGCATCAACATGCTGTACTACTTCCAGTACCGGGAACTGCCCCTGGCCGAGCAGGAAGTGCTCCGGAAGAACCTGCTGTCGCTCACGGACTACTCGTTCTGGAGCATCATCCTGTATGCCGGGGCGATCGTGGCGATGAGCCTGTTGTACGCGGAGTTCAGCCATCACATCGGCCACGGGGTGCTACGGAATTTCTTCACCGGCCGCTACCACACGCCGCAGGAAGAAGAGCGCATCTTCATGTTCCTGGACATGAAGTCGTCCACCACCATCGCCGAGCAGATGGGGCATGTGAAGTACTTCGGCCTGTTGAACCGCTACTATGCCGACATGACGGAGGCGATAACGGCCTCATCCGGCGAGATCTGCCAGTACGTGGGCGATGAAGTGGTGATCACCTGGACGTTGAGCGACGGTCTGCGTGAGAACGACTGCCTGGAGTGTTTCTTCCGCATCAAGCAACGCCTGGAAAGTCAGGCCCCGCAGTATCAGAAGTCCTTCGGTCGTGTGCCGGGCTTCAAGGCAGGACTCCACTTCGGGCATGTGACCACCGGCGAGATCGGAACGGTGCGGAAGGATATCGTCTTCAGCGGTGATGTGATGAACACGACGGCGCGCATCCAGAGCCTGTGCAACGAGAACGGGGTGGACCTGCTGGTCTCCGAGGCCCTGATGGACAAGTTGTCGCTGAACGGGGACTACCGGGTGAGCGAGATCGGCATGCGCGAGTTGAAAGGAAAGGACGAGAAGGTGAGGCTCTACACGGTGGCCAAGGGTGCTGGCCCTGACTGAGCCGGCTCCTTCCACCTACAACTTCACCACCACGCTCACCGTTGATCCGGCCCGCGGTTCAATGATCCGCACGGTGTATCGGGCCGCAGGTAAAGCGGGCACACCCAGCGCGTTGCCGATCGTTCCTGAACGACCAAAGACCTCGCGCCCCTGCGCATCCATGATGCGCACATCCGCGGCCGCTTCCAGTGGGCGCGAAAAGAGCAGGACGTCCTCCACCACGGTCCGCATGGTGAGCCGAGCGCCATTGGGGGCGGGATCATCCAAGCCGGTCGCGCAGGAGAACGCTCCAGCATCCGTCACATATCCACTGAAGAACTCCCAGATCGCGTTGGACGCGCTGTAACCGGGAAGATCTCCCCATCCATGTCCGACCCCTGCGCAACGGATCAGCTCTACCCGCTTGCCATTGGGGGCGCTGCCGTCGCACCAAGTGAGCCGGTCCACACCGGGGACGATGTTGGTGGATGTATAGGACTGCACGCCACAATCCGCAGATCCGAACGAAGAGAGCGGCCACGTCCACTGGCCTGGATCGTGCAGGCTGTCCGGATAGTTGACCACCGGATCGGGATCGCCATGGACGTGATAGATGGCCACGGGGGTGAAGCCCGCACCGAGCATGCTGGTCATGTAGGACGCTTCGCCCCAAAGGTTGGCGGACGTGGGCGCGAACGCGGCGAACTTCTCCGGCCGCTGCAAGGACAGCAGGTAGCAGAAATTACCGCCGTTGCTGTGCCCGGTGGCATAGATACGTGAGGCGTCGATGTGGTGATTGGCACAGAACCAATCGATGAGGTCGTCCGTGAAGACCACATCATCCGTCGCGTCGGGGATACCCAGGCCGCCATGGCCGGGCAGGTCATCGGCGTACACATTCCATTGGTAGTCGCCCCCGATCAGCGTGGACTGCGGATAGACCACAACGAAGTTGTTGGCATCGGCGACAGCGTCAAAGCCGGTGAAGTATTGTACCTCGGCATTGTAGCTGCCCAACCCGTGATAAACCAGTACCATGGGAAGACCCTCGGCCACGGAAGTACCCGGGGCATGATAGATGAAGTCGCGGGTCACGCCTTGTGAGACGATGGTTCCCGTACCATCGAAGGCGTGCGCAGCGAAGGAAGCGACAGCGGCGAACGTGGCAATGACGCGGAAGGGTTGAATGTGTTCCATGCCGTGGGAGCTATACCCAAAGGTAGCCCTGCGCAGGAGACGGGTGTTGGGGAACGGTACGAGCTCACCATGCCCGACGGGCGTTCCAATTCCCGTTGGACAATGCGCTCGAACTATCGCGCGCCAGCGTGCTGTCCTGACCTGAACACCGGGGAGACCCGAGGGAATTATTCCCTGATATTCGTAGCAGGACCGGAACCATCCGAGCCGTTGAGCACATGGGCAGGATCTGGCGTCTTTTGAAATGGGTTCTCCTTGTTGCGGTGCTTGCCACAGGTGCCCATCTCTATTACCTCACCACGCTCGCCGCCACCGAGCACTATCCCGAGGACAACTACCTGGCGCAAGCGGACAATAAGTCGGCCTTGATCATCGTGGCACACGACGATGACATGGTGGGAGGCGCAGGCACGATGACCAAGCTCACCCGCGCCGGCTGGCACATCCGCGAGTTGTGCTTTTACCAGCAATGGGGCTTCCGTAGCGAGAAGGACAGCTTGAAAAACC
>JAGODO010000069.1 GCA_017998165.1 Flavobacteriales bacterium
GTTCGGGTACTACCTGATGATCGGGATCTTCCAGCTCTACCTGATGGACCCCGTGTCCACCGGCGGCATGGCCATGGAACGCAAGGATGCCGCTGACATCTACGGCACGTTCATCGCGCTCGTCTTTCTGACGCCCTTCCTCGGCGGCCTGCTCGCTGACCGCGTCTTCGGCTACCGTCGCTCCATTTTCCTCGGGGGCACCCTGATGGGGTTGGGCTACCTGGGCCTAGCGCTCCCGGGCATGGCGGCTTTCTACACCTCGCTCGCCCTCATCATCCTGGGCAACGGGTTCTTCAAACCGAACATCAGCACGCTGCTCGGCAACCTGTACAACGATGAGCGGTACCTGGCCCAGAAGGACAGCGGGTACAACATCTTCTACATGGGCATCAATGTCGGTGCCTGCATCTGCAACGTCTTCGCCGCATACATGCGCAACCGGTATGGATGGGGGCATGCGTTCGCCACGGCGGGCGTGGGCATGTTCATCGGGCTGACGGTCTTCTACTTCGGACTGAAGCACTACAAGCACGCCGATGTGATGAAGCCCGTGCAGAAGGAGGACATGTCGCTGGTGCGCATCTTCTCCATCGTGCTGTTGCCCGCCATCATCGCAGGGATCGCGGGCTGGTCCATTCCGGGGAACCTGTTCGGTAGTGACAGCACGGACGCGTTCATTTTCGCCACACTGCCCGTGATCGGGTTCTTCGTGAGCCTCTACTTCCGTGCTGCGCAGGAGGATCGCAAGCCGATCATCGGGCTGCTCAGCATCTTCGCCGTGAGCATCATTTTCTGGGCGGTGTTCAAGCAGAACGGAACGGCCCTCACCACGTGGGCACAGTACTACACCGATCGTGAACTGCCAGCGGCCATCGCCCCGGCCGCGAACACCTTGTACCTGGCGGAACGGACCGTGAACAAGGACACGATGGTGACCGCTTACGATGCGGACTTCCACGTGCTGAAGGTGGACGGGAAGGAGCAGAAGGAATTCGGCAAGCCTTTCTACTTCAAGAACCTGCAACCCGAGCTGATGCCCGCGGAAGGCGAAACGCTCTACCTGGGCAACACGGAACTCTTCCAGTCGGTGAACCCGCTCTGGGTGGTGCTGCTGACGCCCGTGGTGGTGGCCTTCTTCGCCTTCCTGCGCAGAAGGAACCGCGAGCCGAGCACCGCGAGCAAGATCGGTTGGGGCCTGTTCGTTTCCGCACTCAGTACGTTGGTGATGGTCTGGGCCGTCAGCATTTGCCAGAACGGCGAGATCAAGGCGAGCGCATGGTGGTTGATCGCCAGCTACGGCGTTGTCACCGTCGGTGAACTGATGCTGAGCCCCATGGGCCTCTCGCTCGTAAGCAAGGTGAGCCCCGCGCGATTGACCGCATTGATGATGGGCGGCTGGTTCCTGAGCACCTCCATCGGCAACAAGCTCAGCGGTATCCTCGCCAGCTTGTGGGATACCTATGAGGACAAGTCGCACTTCTTCCTCGTGAATTTTGCCCTGCTGATGGCCGCAACGCTCATCATGTTCGTGATGCTGCGCTGGTTGAACAGGATCATTCCGGAGAAACGCTGAACCATGAGCACGACCCCCACCCTCCAACAGATCCGCGACTTCGAGGGCAAATACCCGAAGCAGCTGTGGTACCTCTTCACCGTGGAAATGTGGGAGCGCTTCTGCTTCTACGGCATGCGGGGGGTGCTCACCATTTTCATGGCCGGGCAGTTGGGCCTGCTGGACAAGGAGGCCAACCTGAAGTACGGCGCGATACAGGCCTTCGTCTATGCGTTCACCTTCGTGGGCGGCATCTTCGCCGACAAGATCCTCGGCTTCAAGCGCTCCCTCGTGTTCGGCGCGCTGGTGATGATCGCCGGCAACCTCATCATCGCCGCATCGCCCAAGGAGTTCTTCTATATCGGGATCACCCTGTCGATCATCGGTACCGGCTTCTTCAAGCCGAACATATCCTCGATGGTCGGGCAGCTCTACCACGAGAACGATGCGCGGCGTGACGCGGGCTACGGCATGTTCTACGCCGGGATCAACGTGGGCGCATTGCTGGGCGGTGCCCTGATGGTGTACCTCGGCAAGTACGTTTCCTGGAGCTACTGCTTCCTCGCCGCCGCCGTGGTCATGACGCTCGGACTGATCACCTTCCACTTCACCAAGGCCAGCATGGGCCCCATCGGCGATTCCCCCTTGCAGGGTGAAGCCCCGAGCAAGCGGAAGATGAAGGAGATCCTGGTGTACATCGGTTCATTGCTCAGCATCCCGTTGATCCTGATACTGGTGCAGAACTCCGCCTACACGGACTATGTGATGTACACCATCGCCGTGCTGGCCCTCTGCTATTTCGGTTATGAGATGATGCGTTTGGAGGACAAGGTGGTCCGCAACAGGTTCGTGGCGGCGTTCATTTTCATCTTCTTCTACTTCGTGTTCAACGCCATCTTCGAGCAGAGCGGCGGTTCGCTCTCGCTGTTCGCGGAGAAGAACCTGAGCCACCGGCTGCTCTTCTTCGATATCGACCCCAACATCGTGAACAACAGCTCGAACTCGCTGTTCGTGATCGCCCTGAGCCCGCTGATCGGCTTCCTCTGGATCTGGATGGCGGCGAAAAAGATCGAGCCGAGCACCATCCAGAAGTTCGGGATCGGCTTCCTCTTCCTCGCGGGCTCCTTCTACATCTTCTACCTCACGCGCTTCTTCGCCGACGCCAACGGCATCACTTCGTTGAACGTGTTCACCGCGGCCTATTTCGTGACCACCATCGGTGAGCTCTGTCTGGGGCCTATCGGCATGTCCATCGTCACCAAACTGGTTCCCACGAGGCTCACGGGCATGATGATGGGCCTGTGGTTCCTATCGAGCGCCTTCGGCCAGTTCGCGGCCGGCAAGCTCGGCGCGGAGATGTCCGTGGAAGGTGCGAGCCTTCCTGAGAAACTGATCGCATACACTGACGGCTACAAGGAACTCGCCATCTATGCCCTCATCGCCGGGGCCATCCTCATCATCAGCGCCAAGCTGGTGCGCCAGCTGATGCGCGGGGTCCATTGACCTACTTTGGCGGCACGATCATTGCCAAAGGCGAGGCCCCTCAGCACCATCACCATGCGTCTTTTTTCCGCTCCGCTCCTGTTGCTTCCCTTCCTGGCATCCGCGCAAGACCACGGTGCGACCGGCCCTGCGGGCAGCAAGGTGAATTGGACCAGCATCGAACAGGCCCAGGCCGCCGCGAAAATGGACGGCAAACCCCTGCTCATCGATTTCCAGACGCCGTGGTGCGGCTGGTGCCGGCGCATGGAGAGCGGAACGTTCAACGATGAGCGAACGGCGAAGTATATCAACGAGCATTTCCATCCGGTTTCGTTCAATGCCGAGGGCCAGGACAGCGTGATGTTCAACGGCAAGGTCTTCAAGAACCCGGAATACAACCCGGCCGGTCCGCGTCACGGCACGCACCAACTGACCGCCTATCTCGCCGCCGTAGAGGGCCGCTTGGGTTACCCGACCATCTCATACGTGGACAGCGAGGGGAACCTCATCCAGCCCGTGCAGAACTACTTCACCCCGGAGCAGATCGAACCGATCCTCGGCTTCTTCGGCACTGGCGCGTACAAAAAACAGACCTGGCAGGACTACAGTTCCACGTTCAAGAGCGCGCGCACTGCACCCTGATCGATCGGCGGATCCGCAGGGTCCCTTCTACTTTCGCACCATGCGCTCCGTGCTTCTCTTCTGCGCCCTGCTGACCGGCCTCCCCGCTTTCGCCCAGATCCAGAACTGGAACCCGGAGCCGTACCACACGGACAGCGCGCTGATCTTCAGGGACGACCTGGACTACTACCTCAACAGCTACAGCCAAGAGGAGATCAAGGCCATGCGCAAGCAGGTGAACATCTGGCGCATGAACTTCGACAAGACCCTCAAGGCCACCATCGCCGACCTGCGCACCTACAGCGAAGGCGGGAATTTCAAGCCCGGCTTCCACGACTTCGAGCTGCGGACCGCGTTGGACAGTTCGAAGCGATATGACCTGGGAGAAGCCAAAGGCCACGTACGCGCGTTCATGTTCGGCAGCATCACCAACCCGCCCGCGCGTTTCCAACTCCCCTACTGGGACCGTTTGCAGGAGAAGTACGCGGGCAAAGATGTGGACCTCTTCGTGATCTACGGCAAGGAACTGCACCCGAAGGACAAGCCGAACTTCAAGGACTATCCGGACCCGAAAAGCGAGTACGAAAAACGCCGGTACGCGCGCGATCTCGCGACCATGACCAAGCTCCCCGTGCTCGTGGACGGGCTGAACGACGCCGTGCTCAACGAATACGGCCGTGTACCCAATGGCGTGTACGTGTTCGATGTGGACGACAACCTGGTCTTCCGTGGCACTTGGGCGGACAGCCGGAAAATCGAGCACATCATCGACACGTTGCTCAAGTGGTACGCGGACGGCAAGCCGAAAGCGAAACCGCATGTGATGCCGGAGTGAACGAGGCTCACACCTTCACCGTCTTCCACTTGCCGCGCTGGAAGATCACCGCGCACAGCACGGCCAGAATGCTCTCGCTGATCGCCACCGAGGCGAACACCCCGAGTGGGCCCCAGGTGAACGTGATCGCCAGGAGGTAGGCCAGCGGGATCTCCAAGGCCCAGAAACAGATCACGTTGAGCCAGGTCGGCGTCACGCTGTCGCCCGCACCGTTCAAGGCCTGGGCCAGAACCATACCATAGCCATAGAATAAATACCCGAGGCTGATCACCCGCAGGGCGAGTATGGCGTAGCCATCCGCCTCAACGCCTTGGTGGAAGAATGAAACGATCCACGGCGCGCCGATCCAGAATAAACCGGTGACCAGCAGCATGAACACCATGTTGTAGTGTCCGCACAGCCAGGCGCTCCGCGCCGCGCGATCGGGCTGCTGAGCACCCAGGTTCTGGCCCACGAGCGTGGCCGCCGCATTGGCCATTCCCCAAGCGGGGAGCAGGGCCACGATGATGATCCGGACCGCCACACCGTAACCACCGACGGCCGCCGTGCCGAAATCGGCCACGATGCGGACAAGGAACACCCAGCTCAAGCTGGCGATCAGGAACTGCCCCACCGCACCCAAGGAAACCTTCACGATGCCGTTGATCACCTCGCGTACGGGTCGCAGGTCAGGGAAGGTGACCGCCAGTCGCCCGTCCTTGCGATAGAAGTTCCACAGCAGGTAGACCACGCCCAGCGTGCGGCCCGTGGTGGTAGCCACTGCAGCTCCCTGCACGCCGAGCTCCGGGAAAGGGCCCACTCCGAAAATGAGCAGTGGGTCCAGCACGATGTTGATCCCGTTCGCGATCGCCAATGTCCGCAACGCGATACCCGGATTCCCCGCCCCCCGGAACACCGCGTTCAAGGCGAACAACAGCGTAACGATCAGGTTACTGGCGAACATGAGGCGGGCATAGGGCACCGCCACGACCATCACTTCGGGCGCCGCTCCCATCAGCCCCAGCATCGGCCGGGCGAACAACACGGCCGGAACAGCCAACAGAAACCCGCAGCACAAGGCGATCAGGAAGCTCTGGCCCGCCGCCACACGGCCGCCCTCACGGTCCTTCTCGCCCGTGCGTCGGGCCACCACGGCAGTGATGCCCATCCCCAGCCCCCATGCGATGGAATAGACCGGGACCATACAGGTCTCGGTGAGCGTTACAGTAGCCGTGGCCACCTCGCCGAGCTTGCTCACGAAGAAGGTGTCCACCAAGGCGAACAGCGCCTCCATGCCCATCTCCAGGATCATAGGGATGCTCAGCAGCACGATCGCGCGCCGCACGCCCATGGACGTATAGTCCTGCTCGCCACCACCCAGCGATTCCTTGAATATGTCCCACAGCCTCTTCATCGACCGATCCCTCACCCGCTCTTCGGCGCAGGAAGCGCCTTGACGTACGGGCGGCGGCGAAGGTCGCCCGGTTCCCCGCTACCGCACTCCCCATCGAGGCCTGTTAATGTTGCGTTAATCGGCACGGCCTCCCGGAACCGCCCTCTACTTTTGACCCGTTCAAACGACAAAACCACATCTCACCATGAAGAAGTTCATCGCGACCCTCGGCCTCAGCGCACTGTTCCTCGGTGCCTTCGCCCAGGACGGCAAAGTGGTCGGCGGTTCCGGCCCCAGCATCAGTGTCGATAAGGAAGTGCATGACTACGGCACCATCGACAAAGGCGCGAACGGCACCTGCGAGTTCAAGGTGACCAATACGGGCGACCAGCCTCTGATCATCAGTTCCTGCAAGGGTAGCTGCGGCTGCACCGTGCCGAAGTGCGACACCGCTCCTGTAGCTCCCGGCCAGAGCACGATCGTTACCGTGAAGTACGACAGCAATCGTGTAGGTCCCATCAACAAGAGCGTGACCATCAGCAGCAACGCCGCCAATGCTCCGGAGAAGATCGTGCGCATCAAGGGTGAGGTGAAGGACACCGGTGCCGCCACACCCACCAGCCCGGTGAAGGAGGTGAGCCCGATGGCCCCCACGGAGACCAAGCCTCAGTAAGTCAGGCTTCCGGAACAGGATAAGAGCCCCGTCCGCCTCACGCGGACGGGGCTTCGTCTTTTCCTGCCGATCTTCGCGGCCGAACGATCCTCTCATGCCCTCGATCTCCCAAAAAGGCCAGCGCATGCCGGCCTCTCCCATCAGGAAGCTGGTGCCCTTCGCCGAAGCGGCGAAGAAGCGCGGTGTCCAGGTCCTTCACCTGAACATCGGGCAGCCGGACATCCACACACCCCAAGTGGCGCTCGACGCCATCAAAGGGTTCCGCCCGGCCGTGGTGGAGTACAGCCACAGCGCCGGTAATGAGAGCTATCGCAAGGGACTGGCCACGTACTACAATGAGCACGGCATCGCCGTGAACCACGAGCATATCATCATCACCACCGGCGGCTCCGAAGCGCTGCTTTTCGGCATGATGGCCTGCTTCGACCCGGGCGATGAGATCATCATCCCCGAACCCTTCTACGCCAACTACAACAGCTTCGCGGTCTCGGCGGGCATCACCGTGGTCCCGGTGCGCAGCGGGATCGACACCGGCTTCGCGCTTCCGCCGATCGAAGCGTTCCGCGCGGTGATCACACCACGCACCAAAGGCATCCTGCTTTGCAACCCGGGCAATCCCACCGGCTATCTCTATTCGCGCGCGGAGCTCGAGGCCCTGAGCGGCCTCGTGAAAGAGCACGACCTGTACCTTTTCAGCGATGAGGTGTATCGCGAGTTCTGCTACGACGGCACCACGCATGAGAGCGCGATGACGTTGCCCGGCATCGAGGACCATGTGGTGATGATCGACAGTGTGAGCAAGCGGTACAGCATGTGCGGTGCACGGATCGGGGCGTTCGTCACCCGCAACAAGGCCCTGCTCGCGACCGCGTTGAAATTCGCGCAGGCCCGTCTCAGCCCTCCGACCTTCGGCCAGGTGGCGGGGGAAGCGGCGTTGCTGACACCCAAAAGCTACTTTACCGAGGTGATCACCGAGTACCGGCAGCGGAGGGACATCCTCGTGGACGGCATCAACGGCATCCCCGGCGCGACCTGTGCGAAACCCAAGGGAGCGTTCTACTGTGTGGCCGAACTGCCCGTCGACGACTCCGATGCCTTCTGCCAATGGCTGCTGGAGAAATTCGACCACAAGGGCACCACGGTGATGATGGCCCCCGCTACGGGCTTCTACTCCTCGCCCGAGCACGGCCGGAAGCAGGTCAGGCTGGCCTATGTGCTTGAAGCCGCCAAGTTGCGCCTCGCTGTTGAATGCCTGACGGAAGCCTTGGCGCGCTACCCGGGCCGGACGGTCAGGGTGGAAAACGCGGACGTCGCCGCGAACTGACCGTTCGACGAGATCGGGGCATCCGTCGAATAGTGCGGGTCGTCTTCCCTTCAAGGAGGGCATGGATCGTTACATTTCGCTCCCTCCCGGTCGACATGGTCCTATCTCTACGCAGCATCGTTCCGAGGCTTTCCCTGTTCGCGGCGCTAACGCTGTTGGTCCACGCCGCCGCCGCGCAGAAGCAACTCACGCATGACTTCATGATGCACGTGGCCGGAATGAACGGCCGTGATCAGGAGAAGATCGTCCACGCCTCGATCAATGACCAGGATCCCTCCGCGCTGGTCAGCATCGACGTGCCCGGCCAGCGGGTGAAGGTCCGCACGAGTGTGGTATTGGACAGGGAGGCGCTGGAACCGAGGCTGGGAGCTTTCGGTGTTTCGATCATCAGTCTCTCGCCGATCACCGGACCACAATCGACTGAACGTGTTTCTTCTGCGGGAAGCCTTTCTGGATTTCCGGTGTACGTCGCCACAGGTGATCCTGCGAACGACGAAGCCGTCTATCAAATGAACAAGGCCGCTTGGGTTGAAGCACACCCCGACCTGTACCCACCGCCCTCAGGGACCGAAGTCCCCGGACCACGATGATGGGCCGCGCACATACCGGTCCACGTCTGCGGCAAGGGCTTCTCGTTCTCGCTCTTGTGGCCAACCATGCGCGTACCGTGGCACAATGCGCGAATGACAATGTACTCACCGGTGCCGCGGTGAATGTCCCCTGCCCGGGAACGGTGACGGTGCCTTGCGTGCAGGGGGGCCAGTACGCGCTGGTGAACGTGACCAATGGCAATATCTACACGTTCTCCACCTGCACGAGCACGGCGTTCGACACGCAGATCACCTTGTACGATAACGCCGGGGGAGCCGCCCTGGGTTACAACGACGACCTGTGCGGTACGCTCGGGCTGCAGAGTTCCGTTCAATGGACCGCGACGTTCAGCGGGCAGATGCGGGTACTGGTCGACCAGTACAACTGCATCACCAATGCCATATGCATCCCGCTCACGGTGAACTGCGCCGCGCCGCCGCCGCCGGTCACCAACAACAACCCGTGCCAGGCCATTGCGCTAACGGTGAACAACGCGTGCGTGAACGGCACATACTCCAACGTCGGGGCGAACCTGACCACCTCCCCGGCGGTTCCCGCACCGGGGTGTGGCAACCTGGTGGCGGGCTCCGCCGATGTCTGGTTCACGTTCGTCGCCCCTCCCACCGGCATCGCCATCATAGAGACCGGAGCGGGTACCCTTACGGATGGGGTGATGGCCCTGTATACGGCCACCGCGTGCTCAGGCACCTACAACCTGGTGGAATGCAGCGATGATGTCCTGGGCGCCATGCCTTATCTCGCCTTTGACAACCTGACCCCCGGACAGACCTACTATCTGCGGGTTTGGGGCTATGGGACCGCGACCGGCTCGTTCACGCTCTGCGTGCATGGTCCTACTTCCATGCCTTCGGGCAACTGCGTCTACCTGCTCGAACTGTACGACGGTTTCGGCGACGGATGGGGAGGGTCCACCGTCACCGTTTCCCTGAATGGTGTACCCGTCGGCACGTATACCTGCAACACGGTTTATGACGTCTTCCTCATCGGTGTCAACATCGGACAGGTCCTGGTGGTGTCGTACGCGGTGAACGGTGGTCCGTTCCAAGGTGAGAACCTCTACACCCTCAGCTTCCAGAGCACCGGTCAGGTCGTCTTCAATTCCGGCTCGCCCCCCGCGGCCGGAGCCAACGTGTACAGCACGACCATCACGTGCAACCCGCCCCCGGCCGCACCTGAGGACTGTGTGGGCGGCATCACCTTGTGCAATGGACAAGGCATCAACAACAACACGAACAGCACGGGCAGTGTTGAGGACCTGAACCCGTCCAATTACGGCTGCCTGCTCGCCGCGGAACAACAAGGCACGTGGTACAATTTTTCGGTCGTCAGCGGAGGCACGCTGGGTATGACGATCGATCCCACAGGACCGGATGACTACGACTGGGCCATCTGGGGACCCTTTCCAACGGGATCCACAACGGCCGGTATCTGCCCACCGCTCGGTACGCCCATCCGATGCTCATTCGCTTCGGGACTGGAATCCCTCCTGACCACCGGCGACTACAACACGGGGATGGGAGTGAACAACCTCGCATGGGCGAACCCGCAGTATGCGCCCGTACTCCCGATCTGGTCGGACCCGGCAGGCGGCGGCGACGGCTGGACCCCGGGGATCAATGTGGCTGCGGGCCAGGTCTATCTCCTGTATATCAGCAACTTCTCGCTCAGCGGCCAGGCCTTCAACCTGTCCTGGCAGTTGGGTTCCGGGGCCTCATTGGATTGCACCGTCCTTCCTGTTGAACTCCTGTCGTTCGGAGCAGAGAATGCGGGCGGTTCGGTGCTGGTACATTGGAAGACGGCCTCTGAGCAGCAGGCGAGCCACTTCGCCGTCCTCCGATCGCTGGACGGTCAGGACTTCGACCGGATCGGCCGTGTGGAAGCCGTTGGCAATGCCGGCGCTGGCACGGACTACGGCTTTCTCGATGAGTCGCCCGTCCCCGGGTTGAGCTATTACCGCCTTGCCCAGGTCGATCTGGATGGTCAAGAAACGGTCACCGAGGCGGTCGCGGTCGAACGGGGCACCACGGCCCATGAAAGACCGTTCCCGAATCCCACCAGCGATCTGGCCTGGTGGCAATTGGACGGAAAATGCGGCGCAACGGAGGTCCTGGTGGTTGATGCGCTCGGACATGGCGTGTCCCGCCTTTCCCTGGCCGGAACGGATAACCGCTTGGTGGCGGTCCCGGTAGTTGCCTTGCCACGTGGAGCCTACGCGCTCATCGCACGGGATCGGGACGGGAACGTGGTGGCCCGGACGAGCTTGGTGAAGTACTAGAAGCCATCACCGGCCCCGAACGCGCGGGTTTTCCCGGCGCATGTGTTGATACTCAGATGATAGCGACCACCTCGCAGCATCGAGTCCTTGTGCTTCTTTGAGCGTTCCGTTCCCCTATGTACCGTTCCGGGTATCGTTCGATCAAGGTCATGGACCGGCGTCTCGCGGTCGTTGGACAAGTTGTGCTGAAAGCGGTGTTCGCATGGATGCTCGTCCATGCATCACTGACCGCACGGGCACAGGAAAACACCGATCACCGATACGTAGCGCAGCTCACCGGGCTGTTGACCGAACAGCACGAAAAGCTCTTGAATGACGCGGTGAACGGGTGGGAGGCCGCGGAACAATTCAAGGTCTCACGCCACGCCCACCGCCTGAAGTTCACCGCATCCCGTTCAGTGAGCGAAGGAGAACTCAGCGAGCGACTGACCGGCACTGGTGCGCGTGTGTTCTGGTTGGCGGAAGTACAGGCGGATGGCTCTCTTGCCGGAGCTTCCTATGAGGCCCATGCGTTCCCCGTCTTCGAGAATACAGGAGACCCTGCGGCCGACAATGCCAGATATGAAGCGGACAAGGCCGCCTGGCTGGCGGCTCATCCCGGATGGGTTGACGACAATACACGATCGAACGAGGGCACCGAAGCTGAATCGGAGAAATGAGAGCGGTCAACAAGGGGATCATTCCTGCGCGCGCATTTTTCGCCGCAGGTGTTTTCCTTTTCTGCGCGACACAAGCCCGTAGCCAATGCTCGGATAACAACTCCCAAACGGGGGGGACCATCACGCCGACCTGCCCCGGGACCTACTCCCCCGCGCCTTGCGTAGCGGGAGGCGAATACGTACGGGTCAACGTCACCTCGGGGGTCACCTACACGTTCAGCACCTGCGGGGGCTCGGCGTTCAACACGAATATGACCATCTACACAACAGGGGGAACCTTGGTGGCGAACAACAACGATGCATGCGGCACGCAGTCCGCGATCACGTGGACAGCTCCTTGGACCGGTCAGATCAAAGTGCTTCTGGACCGGGGAAACAATTGCAGGACCTCGAACAGTTGCACACCGCTGTACATCTCCTGCGCGACTTCCGCACCCGCCAACGACCTGATCTGCAACGCCAGCACCCTTTCCGTCGGCGCCAACTGTGTGAATCTCTCGCCCTCGCCAACCAACATGCTGGCTACCACCACGGCGGGGCCTCCCGCTCCCGGATGTGCGAACTACTCCGGGGGGGATGTCTGGTTCAAATTCGTTGTCCCCTCGGGCGGCAGTGTAACGATCAACTCCTCCTCCATCTCCAGCAGCCCGCTGCTGGACCTGGGCCTGGCGGCCTACTCCTCCAGCAACAACACCTGCTCAGGCACCCTTACCCTGCTCGCCTGCAATGACGACATCAACTTCCCCTACGACCGCATGTCCTCGTTGGACCTGACCGGCCTCACCGTGGGCAATACCATCTTCATCCGCGCTTGGGAGAATGGCAATGACGCGTTCGGTCCGTTCGACATCTGTGCGAAGATCCTGGCTTCTCTGCCGAACGAACCATGCACATCGACGGCGATCACCGTTGGAACGGAATGTGACTATCAGAATGGTACGAATGTCGCGGCGACCAGGACCACGACCGTGGGCTCACCCACGTGTGGAGGGTGGGATGCTTCGGGCGGTTCTCAATCCGCAGACGTCTGGTACACCTTCGTCGCGCCGGCCAATGGTCGTGTCGTCATCCAGTCCAATGTCGGCACGATGACCGACGGGGCCATGGCTCTGTACAGCTCCAGCACGGGACTCTGCGCAGGAACATTCACCCAGTTGGCCTGCGACGATGACGGTGGCTCCGGATACATGCCATTGATCGTCCAAACGGGCCTCACGCCCGGAACGACCTATTGGCTTCGTTTCTGGGGCTATGGGACCGCCACCGGCACGTTCCAACTCTGCATCTTCTCACCGACCGGCAGCAGACCGGAGGACTGCTTGGGCGGTTATACCTTGTGCGATGATCAACAGGTCGCCAACAACTCCCAATACACCGGTTTCGTCTCCGACCTCACCGTGACCAACCGCGGGTGCCTGGCCTCCTCCGAGAAGCAGGGAACGTGGTACATCTTCACCGTCGCCGCCTCGGGCGATCTGGGAATGACCATTGCCCCGATCGCCGATGACGATTACGACTGGGCCATCTGGGGACCGTATAGTTCGGGCTCCACCACCGGGTCGGCCTGTGTCCCCTCCACCCTTCCCATCCGATGTTCGTACGCTTCCGGGCCCGATACCTATGCGGCAACGAGCAGTTATGACACGGGGATGGGGCATGCGACCTATACGCCTCCCCAATGGGCCGCAGCGGCCACATGTGGCACCTGTACCCAAGGAGCCACCTCCAATGGATGGGTCTCAGGTATCGCGGTAACGGTCGGGCAGACCTACCTCATGTACATCAGCAACTTCTCCCAGACCGGGTCGGCCTTCAACTTGAACTGGAATATGCAGAACGGTGCCTCTCTCGCCTGCACCATCCTGCCGGTGGAACTCCTGGGTCTCACGGCGAAGGCTACCGATCAAGGGGTCAGGGTCACCTGGACCTCACTCTCTGAGCACAACAGCTCTCATTACATCGTGGAAAGGTCCGGGGACGGGGAGATCTTCCAGCCCATCGGTACGGTGGAGGCCGCTGGCGAAAGCCAGCACCGGATAGATTACGCGTATGCCGACCTGATGCCCCTTCAAGGCGCGAACTATTATCGCCTCAAGCAGATCGACCTGGATGGCGCCTATGAGCATACACCCGCAGTGGTCGCGTTCTTTGGGAAAGAGAGCACCGAACCGACCGTTTTCCCCAATCCGGCGACGGATGTGGTACACATCGCGTTCGATATGCCCATGCGCGGAACAGCCTACCTGCAGGTGGTGGACGTGAACGGCAGGGTGGTGCGGGACAGCGATCTGGACCTGGATGACGGTCCCGGCACCGTAAGCCTCCGGATCCAGGATCTGGATGCCGGAACGTACAACGTCAGGATCACCACCACCGTCAACGGAGGGCTCCAACACGCCCGTTTTGTAAAAGAGTGACCTCGGGATCGTGAATAACTCGGCGGCAACCTTTCGCACAAGCTCCCGTCATCGAGGCGCACGACCCCCTGTGCATCAGGATGCCAAGGATAGGCCATCACTTATCCCTGCCTGTTGTCACCGGATCGTCAACGGGTTACATTTGTCTGTTCCCAACGTGAATTCCTTCCCTCGACGGCTACCCAAACAAAGAACTGCGCCATGCGGCAAACGCTACGCCTTCTGACCTCCGTCTCCCTTATCACCACTGCTGTCCTGACCGCTGACGCCCAGAGTGTTGGCATTAACCGGAACGGTGCGGTGCCCAACAACAGGGCGATCCTCGATCTGGACGTGTCAGCCACTAGCGGGAAC
>JAGODO010000344.1 GCA_017998165.1 Flavobacteriales bacterium
TGTCGCAGCGCTGCGCGGGGCGGAACTCTGGCAGTTGAAACTGAACGCCGGTGGTGACACGGTAACGAGCGCCACCTCGTTCCTCACCGGGGTCTACGGCCGCATCCGCGATGTGCTCGTGCATCCCGACGGGCGCGTGTTCATCAGCACCTCGAACTACGACTGGGCCGGCACGGAAGGGGCGGACGACGATCGCATCATCGAGTTGGAAGCGGAGTCTTCGACCGCAATCAATTCATCCGACGCCACCGGGCTGCGCGTTGCACCCAATCCGGCGGTACGAATGGTGCGCATCGAGCGTCCTACAGGCCGCAACGGGGATCCCCGCTTGCACATCATCGATGCGGCTGGCCGCTCCGTTCTGCGGGTGGATAGGCTCCACGGCGACATGCTCATCGTTGAGCATCTTCCGGATGGATGCTATCACCTGATGCTGAACTGGCCGGACGGCAGCGGAGCGCGCACTGTACTGGTGGTGCAGCATTGAGCCGGAGCCGCAGCGCCTCAGCCCTGCTTCACCAGTTGCACTTCGCAGGCGATCCGCACCTCGTCACTCACGAGCATGCCGCCGGCCTCGAGAGCCGCGTTCCATACCAAGCCCCACTGTTTGCGGTCGAACTTCCCGTTGATGGTGACACCGGCCTTCGTGTTGCCCCAGGGATCCTTCATCACACCGCCGAACTCCACATCGAGCTTCACGGGCTTGGTGATGCCATTGATGGTGAGGTCGCCCTGTAACGTCCAGCTCCCGTCGTGATCCACCTCCTCCACCCCCGTGCTGGTGAAGATGATGTGAGGATGCTTGACCGTGTCGAAGAAATCCGCGCTCTTCAGATGGCCATCACGCTGCTCGCTCCCGGTGCTGACGCTCGCGGCTTCGGCGCGGAAAGTGACGCGGGCCTTGCTGAGGTCATCCCCTGGCGCCGTGATGTCGGCATCGAATTTCTGGAAGCTGCCGGTGACGGTGGTGATCATCAAGTGCTTCACCTTGAACTGGATCTCGCTGTGCGCAGGATCGATCGTCCACTTCACAAGGTCGGTCGAGGTGGTATTCGCGGCAGGTGCTGGGGCTGTGCTCATGTGTTGAACGCCGAAGCGTTGGGTTGATATGCGCAAATCTTCCATCGTCCTCCGGCTCGTTCCATTGAACTGCTTCAACAAGGGCGACGCTTCTGCTCATGATGAGGGCTTCCGAGCCGCACCATGCCTGGCCAGCCTGGAATGCCGCATTTCTTCCGGCCTGTCGAAAACTTGGGATGCCTTTCCATTGCCGCGCCCCCTTTCATGTTCAACCTTCGTAGAGACTTTCCGTTGAACGCGCGTCCAGCAGTATCCGACCATCCGATGACCCCGAAAGCTCCCTACCTGAAGTGGCTCCACGAAGTTGAACTGAGCGACATCCCCACCGTAGGCGGCAAGAACGCCAGCCTCGGGGAAATGATACAGAACCTGGGAAAACTCGGGGTACAGGTGCCGGGCGGGTTCGTGGTAACGGTAGCCAGCTACGAGGCCTTCATCGCGCACAACGTGCTGGACCAGAAGATCCGCGACATCGTGGGGGGACTCGACGTGGATGATGTGGAGAACATCCGTCGTACGGGTCTGGCCGTGCGCACGCTCATCAAGAACGGCAAGTTCCCCGAGGAGATCTGGAAAGGCATACTCGCGCGTTATGACGAGATGAGCCAGAAATATGGCCAGGACGCCACGGACGTGGCCGTTCGTTCTTCGGCTACGGCGGAGGACCTGCCTGATGCGTCGTTCGCCGGGCAGCAGGAGACCTTCCTGAACATCCGGGGTCACCAGGACCTGATCAGCGCCGTACGGAACTGTTTCGCTTCGCTCTTCACCGACCGGGCCATCGTGTACCGGGAAAGCCTCGGCTACGACCATTTCCAAGTAGGTCTTAGCGTGGGTATCCAGAAAATGGTGCGTTCGGACGTTGGCAGTTCGGGTGTCGCGTTCAGCCTCGATACCGAAAGCGGGTTCAAGGACGTCGTGCTCATCAACGGGAGCTACGGCCTGGGTGAGATGGTGGTGCAGGGCGCAGTGAGCCCGGATGAATTCTTGGTCTTCAAGCCCACCCTGGCCGAGGGCTTCAGCAGCATCATCGAGAAGAAGCTGGGCAACAAGGACCGCAAGATGGTCTACGGTGGGGAGCCGGGAAAGCCCACGTCCGTCATCCCGATCGAACGGGCACAACGCCACCGCTTCTGCATCAGCGACGATCAAGCGTTGGAGATCGCACGGAGCGTGTCGGCCATCGAGAAGTACTACAGCGACAAGAAGGGCCATTGGTGCCCGATGGACGTGGAATGGGCCGTGGACGGGCTCACAAAACAGCTTTTCATCGTTCAGGCGCGACCGGAGACCATCCACAGCCGCAAGGCGACGGACCGCGTGGTGGAGTACAAGATCAACAAGCCGGCCAACACGAAGACCATCACCACGGGCATCGCCATCGGCGACCGCATTGGCTCGGGCAAGGTGCGCATACTCTTCAGCCTCGACGGCCGCGGCGGCAGCACCGACGGCAAGGATTTCCAACAAGGCGACGTGCTCGTTACGGACATGACCGACCCCGATTGGGAGCCGATCATGAAGAAGGCGAGCGCCATCATTACCAACAAGGGCGGAAGGACCTGTCACGCGGCCATCGTCGCGCGTGAGATGGGTGTACCCGCCATCGTAGGTTGCGGCAACGCCACCGACCTGCTCGATACGGGCATGGAAGTGACCGCCAGTTGTTGCGAAGGTGACACCGGCATCATCTACAGCGGCATCATCCCCTTCCACAAGGAGGAAACGATGCTCGCTGACATGCCCGAGACGAAGACGCCGATCATGCTCAACGTGGCATCACCGGATCTCGCCTTCAAGTTCGCGCACCTGCCGAACGCCGGTGTGGGACTCGCCCGCGAGGAGTTCATCATCAACAACTACATCCAGGCCCACCCGCTCGCGCTGTTGCAGCACAAGGAACTCGGTGACCACACGCTGAGTGGCAAGATCAGCTACCTGATCAACGGTTACGAAGATGAAGAGACCTTCTTCGTGAAGCGCCTAAGCTACGGCATCGCCAAGATCGCGGCGGCCTTCTACCCCAACAAGGTCATCGTGCGCTTCAGCGATTTCAAGAGCAACGAGTACAAGAACCTCCTTGGCGGCGAACACTTCGAACCCGACGAGGAGAACCCCATGATCGGATGGCGCGGCGCCTCCCGCTATTACAGCGATGCGTACAAGGAGGCCTTTGGCTTGGAATGCAAGGCGATCCGCCGGGTGCGGGAGAAAATGGGACTGAAGAACGTCGTCGTCATGGTGCCGTTCTGTCGCACGGTGGAAGAGCTGAAGAAGGTGAAAGGGGTCATGGACGAGTACGGTCTCAAACGCGGAAAGGAGGGACTCGAACTCTACCTCATGGCCGAGGTACCGAGCAACATCATCCTCGCCGAAGAGTTCAGCCAGTACATCGATGGCTTCTCCATCGGCAGCAACGACCTTACCCAGCTCACGCTGGGACTGGACCGCGACAGCGCGCTGGTCAGTCATCTTTACGATGAGCGGAACGAAGCCGTGAAAGGCATGCTGCGTATGCTCATCAGCTCGGCGAAACGCACCAAGACCAAGGTCGGCATCTGTGGTCAGGGCCCCAGCGACTTTCCGGACTTCGCGCAGTTCCTCGTGGAACTCGGCATCGATTCCATCAGTGTGACGCCCGACAGTCTGTTGAAGACACGCCGGGCGATCGCCGAGGTGGAGAAGGCGATCGCGGAGAGGAAGGAGAAAGCCACTG
>JAGODO010000345.1 GCA_017998165.1 Flavobacteriales bacterium
CGTACATCGGCGCGATGATCGCCGTTAGCGAGGCCGCGCGCAACATCGCCTGCACCGGTGCCGAGCCCTGCGGCGTGACCAACTGCCTGAACTTCGGTAACCCCTACGACCCGGAGGTCTACTGGCAGTTCGCGAACGTGATCAAGGGCATGGGCGAAGCCTGCCGCGAATTCAAGACGCCCGTTACCGGCGGGAATGTCAGCTTCTACAACCAGACGCAGAGCGACAAGGGCGATATAGCCGTGTTCCCCACACCGACCATCGGCATGGTGGGCGTGCTCAACGACATCAAGAAGCGGATGACACTGGCCTTCCAGGACAAGGGCCATCTGATCTTCCTCATCGGCAAGGTGACCGAGGACATCGCCTGCAGCGAATACCTCGTCCGTCACCACAATGTGCAGCGCTCGCCAGCGCCCTACTTCGATCTCGCCGATGAACATCGCGTACACGTCGTTACGCGCGCGCTCATCAAACGCGGGCTGATCGCTTCCGCGCATGACGTGAGCGATGGCGGTCTGTGGACCACGTTGGTGGAAATGGCCATGCCCAACCACCTTGGATTCGACGTGGTGACCGATAGCGAGATCCGCACGGACGCTTTCCTTTTCGGTGAAGGCCAGGGCCGCGTGGTGGTCGCCCTCAATGAGGAGAATGAAACCGCATTCCTCGATCTGATGAAGACCAGCCAGGTGCCCTTCATCCTGCTCGGACATGTGACCAAGGGCAAACTCGTTGTCGATGACGAGTCGTTCGGCCACATCGACGATGCCATGGACGCCTATGAAGACGCCATACCGGCGGCGATGAACGAACAATAGACCCCGCTTGCGGGTTTGTGCCGCTTGTGAAGCGGTTCGTGCTTCACCGAAGACCCGATACAGTACACACTTCACGGTCCCGCGCATGCCCCAACCCCGATTCCACGGCCCGCTTCCCCAGCCCGGCACCACGGCCCCAACGCTCCGCTACGTGAAGCAGGACAAGAGCGAGGGGACGCTTGCCGACCACAAAGGGGGCGTGGTGATCCTGCTCACTTTCCCCAGTGTGGACACCAGCACCTGCGCACTCGAGACCCGTACGTTCAACGAGCTCGCGACCAGCCTTGGGGCCAAGATCCTTGCCGTCACAGTGGACCTGCACTATGCGCTGAAGCGTTTCTGCGCGGCGGAGGGCATCGAGAACGTGGAGGCGGGCAGCGATTTCCGCTACCACGACATGTCACATGTGTGGGGGGCAGCGATAGCCGAAGGCAATATGCGCGGGGTCACCGGACGCATCACCTGGGTCATCGACAAGGAGGGCGTCGTGCGCTACCTCGAGGTCGCCAAGGAATTGGGAGCGGAGCCGGACTACGAGGCCGCGCTCAGCGCCGCGCGTGGACTGCTGTGATCAGTTCGCTCCACGTTGTTTGAGTCTGTTGAGCCATGCGTCCAAGCCGAGTAAGGAGACGCACGCGGCGACCCCCATCATCAACCACGGTGAACTGAACACGGGCTCCCAGTTGATCGCGGAGATGTGTCCGAACCGGGGAACAGGAAGTTCGAAGCCGGGGAAAAGCGCGATGCCCGTTACCAGCGCTATGGCGATCGACCAGGTCCACTTGGGAAGAAGGGCCTTTTGCGGCACCAGGCCGGGCCTGGGCAGCACAGCGATGCGCTGAAGGATCCGCGCGTCCAAACCCTCCGGAGCCTGGAACAGGCCGTCCCGCCGGAACAGCTCGCGCAGGGCCTCGTCAGCGTCGCGTTCGTTCATTCCTCTTGGAGCGTCCATACCTCTTCTTTCAGGTGATTGTTCAGGATCTCGAACAACTTCTTGCGCGACCGGTGCAATTTCACCTTCACATTCGACGCGGAGAGACCCGTGGCGGTTACGATCTCCTCCACGTTCTGCTCGTGAAGATAGAACAGACTGACCACCCCGGCATCCTCCGGTGAGAGTTGACCGAGAGCGTACTCGAGCGCCGATCGACGGTCGCGGTGTTCGCTGGTGCTGCCGTCCGTGCTCGTTGCGGCGGTTTCCGGCACGCTCTCCAGGTCGTCGGTGGATGGCCTTCGCGCGCGCACCTTGGAGATGGCCGTACGGTACGTGATGCTGAACAGCCAGGTGGAGAATTTCGAGCCGCCGTGGTAGCCCCCCAGATTCTGATAGGCTTTCACGAAGGCGTCCTGCGTCACCTCCTCGGCCTCTTCCCGATGCCGCAGCACGCGCACGGCGGTGGTGTACACCATGTGCTTGTACTCTTTCACGATCCAAGCGAATGCGTTCTGGTCACCGTTGCGACTGCGGGCTATGGCTTCGGTTTCCGTCACGTGCTCGGGCGCGGATGGGACGCCTTCGGGAACTCGCGGGTTACAGCCCCCGGTCGGTTCGTCGAGGTCCAACGACTTTCGTGAAGGTACTTGTAACCGGCCTTCCCCGGCCCGCGTCGTATCCATCACAACCCACACGCACACGCCATGTTCGACTCACCCGTCCTTCCGTTCATTGCTTTTTTCGCGATGGCCTTCGGTATCGTTTACATCAGTGTCACCGCCCGGCATCGCCAACGAATGGCCATGATCGACAAGGGGCTGGACCTGAGGGGGCCAGAGCCCGACAAACGGGCGGTAGGACGACTGACCTTGAAATTCGGCCTCCTCATGGTCGGTATCGGCCTGGGGATCCTGCTCGGTTACGCGCTCAGCTGGGTGATGCCCCCGCACCCGAGCCCCTACGATCAGGATCCGGAAAATCCGGTCCCCTATTTCTTCTCGATCCTCTTCTGCGGTGGCATGGCGTTGATCGCGGACCACTTCATCGCTTTGAAGAGGAAGAGCTGACCGCACTACCGCACAACGAACGGGGCCATGGGCCCCGTTCGTTGTTTCCGGTCGGATAAATTCGGGCCGTGGTGATGTGCGTCTTCCGGGTACTGGGTGCCATAGGCTTCTGGTTTGTCGTCGTGTGCGTGTTATGGGTGCTGGCCTTGCGTGTTTTCCCTCCCCCGGTTACCTGGGTGATGGTCGATCAGGCGAACGAGCTGGGTTCCGTGCAGCGCGAATGGCGGACATTGGATCTGATCTCCCACGACATGCCGTTGGCCGTGATCGCTTCAGAAGACCAGCGTTTCCTGCACCACCACGGTTTCTCCTGGAAGGCGATCCGCGAGGCCATGAAGTACAATGACCGGAAAAAGGGTAAGAAGGTGAAGGGTGCCAGTACCATCAGTCAGCAGACGGCCAAGAACGTGTTCTGCTGGCCGGGGCGCACCTTCATCCGCAAGGGGTTCGAGGCCTGGTTCACGGTGCTCATCGAAGTGTTGTGGAGCAAGGAGCGTGTCATCGAGGTGTACCTCAACGTCGCCGAGACGGGCAAGGGCCGTTTCGGTGTACAGGCCACGGCCAGGAGTTGTTTCAAGCACGGGACCGAACGGCTGTCACAGGCTGAGTGCGCGCTGATCGCGGCGGTGCTGCCGAAGCCGAGGAGCTTCAACGCCTGCGCACCGTCGGGCTACATGCGGAAGCGCCAAGGGGACATCCAGCGGCAAATGCGCCTGATCGGGGATGTATTCGATCCCGTGGTGATGGAACGCACCCGCGAGCGCATCGAGAAGGAGGAGGAAGCTGAAGAGCGGCGCGAGAAAAAGTGATCAGCCCTCCTGCACCTGCACGGCGTACTGCACAGATGTCGGGTAAGCGAAGCGCAGACCTTCCGAATTGAAGCGTCGCAGGACTTCCAGGTTGATCCGCGTGCGCGCCTGATCGACCGGCTTGTCTTTGCGCACGTAGTAGATGAA
>JAGODO010000070.1 GCA_017998165.1 Flavobacteriales bacterium
GTTGCCATAGGTGCGCACCACACGGCCCTGCAGATCGAGCAGGTCGATGGTCGTGCGGTCACCCTTGGGCAAATGGAACGTCATCACCGTCTCGTCGGTAAAGGGGTTCGGGAAAACGCGCACGCCGGAAGCGGCGATGGGCGCGGTAACACCGGTGCTCATCACGCAGGCGTTCTCCAGGAAGGTGGTGCTGTTGGCGTAGTTCTCATTCACCACATCGATAACCTCCGCTATGCAGATCACTTCAGCCGGGTTCATGAAATTCACGCGGACCAAGGGCTGGTAGTCGACGGTCCGGGCTATGCTGGAGTCCACGAAGGAGGTGGCGATCAGATGCTGCCCGCCGAACGAGGCCTGCGGGATCACCGGCCATATGGCCGGATCCACCAGGTTCTCCACCGTGGTGATCTCGATGCCGCTCATCATGAGCTCATAGCCGACCGTGCGCCGGTTCGGGTTCTTGAAGTGGATGTCGAGGTAGTTCTCTTCGAGGTTCACATCGGCGATGGTGAATGTGACCGAGTCGAAGGGATTCACCACCTCCGGTTTCGGGAAGTTGCAATGATCGTGCGTGCCGACACTGTCCGGATGCTGGTAGGCGATGTTGAAGTAGTTGCAGTTGGCCACGAGGGCCACGTCCGTTACCGTGATGTCGCCGTCACTGTTGGCGTCGTTGCAGGGGAGCGCCGTAATGTCGTTGCCCAGGATGGCGTCGATGTAGTCCTGCGCGTCGGTGTAGTCCTGGTCCGTATCGATATCGAGATCCCCGATGAGACGGCTGCCGTTGCACACGCCTTCGCAATCCTGCTGTGCGCTGCCGTAGACCTCGCCCGCACAGTCCACGTAGGGCTCGCAGGTGGTGTTCACCGTAACGGCGAGCGAAGGCGTTCGATCGATGTTGATGCACACCTGCGCCCAGTTGTTCACGTGGTTGGTCTCGTAGTGCCCGAGCGCGTCGGGGTCATTGTCCCAGTTGCAGCGCACAACGAGGATGTAGTCGCCATCGGGGATTCCGGTGACGTCGATCCACTGGCAATCGAGACCGCTGCCGTAGATGTCGCCACAACCGTGGCTGATGCCCATGTTGTTACAGCCGTATTGGCCGCTGCCGCCACCGCCGCACTCCAGATCGAGCACGCAGAAGCCGTTCTTGAAGCCGTTCACCACCTCCTGGCCATCGGGCGCATAGAGGATGTACTCCGCGTAGCCCTTGTAGTGCCAATGATTGTGGCAATTGCCGTAAGTGAACTGGTCCGGGTTCGCGCCGGGCGCGCCGATGTAATAGTCCTGGTTCCCCTCGTTCTTGATGTGCGTGGTGAAACGGACGATCTCGCGGTCGCCGAACCCGTTCAGGCATCCTTCACCGATGTAGCAGTCGTTCGGGTTCACGGTGAGCACCTGGGCCGAGATCGAATTCTGCAATGCGCTCTGCACCACCAGCAGGTCCGGTCCGTCAGGGCAGCCGGGCTCCCCGGGTTGCAGGCAGGTTCCATCATCGATGGTGGCGAACGGATCGTAGTTGCACGCCGCCGGGTCCGTGCATCCGCTCACCGGACCATTGTAGCTGATGCTCCATACGATCGTTCCAGGGCAGCCTGCGCCGTTATCGCCGATACGGATCCAATACGTCTCGTTGATCGCCAGCAGCGCGGCGGGAACGTCCGCTTGCTCCCCGCACTCGTTGTCTCCGTAGTAGATGGTGCCTTCATTGTTGTCAGTCACCAGCAGGTCCTGGCAGTGGTCATAGACCCAGATGCGGGTGTCACATGTGTTCTCGCCGCAAGTGGTCACCTGATAGAACCCGGACTGCGCGGGCGTGAACGTGTACCAGGTCTCCGCGGCATCCGCCGTGTGCGTTCCTTCACCCACGCCGAGCGCGCTGATGCAACTGAAGCCTTCCGGACAGCCGAACTCCCGCCGCTCGGTGGTGCCGAAGTCACCGACAACGCTGTCCACCACGCTGCTGTCGACCGACAACCAGATGCCGCCCGGCGCGAGGATGCCATCGCCGTAGTCATCATTGATGGTGAAGACGACGCACGTCGCGCTGTCGAAACAGACCGAACCGCCGAGAAATCCGCCGCTCAAGAGCACGCTGTCGTCCGCGTTCGTTACGGTGAACTCCAGTTCATTAGCGAACTGGTCGGGTTCGATGAATACCGTGAAGGCCGATTCACCGGTGCCGCAGGTCGGCGTTGGCGGTGCTTCGTCGGAGTAGATCTGCCAGGTGACCGGACCGCCCCCACAAGCGTCCTGATAGTCGCCGATGCGGATGTAGTAGGTCTCTCCTTCGTAGAGGTACGGGTCCACCCGCGTGTGCAACCCGTTCCCGCCGCATGCGTCGTCGTTGTAAGCGAGCGCGTTCAGCCCCGCTTCGTCCACCACCAGCCCGACGCAGTGATCGTACACCCAGATCTTGGTGTCGCAGGTCACCAGGTCACATGTGCTGATGTGATAGACCGAGGTCTGGTCCGGAATGAAACTGTACCAGAAGTTGTCCGCCTGCGCGGTGTACTGCCCTTCGGTCACGGGGATGGCCTCGATGCAATTCGCACCGGTCTGGGCGAAGAGCGCTGCGGGAAGGAAGAAGGCGGAGAGGGTTGGCGCGTAGAAAGACTTCATGCGGAACGGATGGGAAAGGCCGCAAAGTAGCGCACCACCCGTTGGTCACGGTCGCGTCATGCGGTGTGACGGGTCGGACCTACCAGTTCAAGGCCTTTTTGTAGTACCTGGGGAAGCGCACACGCTTGCGCATCTCGCGATAGTACTTGTCCACCAGGGGCGTACTCAGGTCATAGATCGAAGCGAGCACCGACTTCCTTCTCTTCAGGTTCTTTGTGTTCATGGTCGTTTGTGCGGTGGCATTCCTAGGACAGCACGAGTCGCGCCAATGTTGCCTGAGCCCGGCCACGGTCCGCCCCGGTCTATACAGGTCCGACCGGCCCCCGGCCTCCTGATAGCCCGTTCTGATGTACGCCTTTCGAACGCCACCGGATCACGGACGGCGGGCTTGGTAAACTTGTCGACCGTGTTCGCCGACCTCATCCTGCCCATCTCCGCTCCGGGCTCCTTCACGTACGAGGTGCTCCCCGAGCTGGAGGGGCAAGTGGGCGTAGGACACCGCGTGGTCGTGAATTTCGGTGCGGGCCGGAAGCTCTATTCGGGCATCATCCGTCGGCTGCACAACGACGCTCCGGGCCTGCGCTCCATGAAGCCCGTTCTCTCCGTGCTGGACAACGCCCCCGTGGCCACACCGGCGCAGATCGCCTTGTGGGAGCGGATCAGTGAGCACTACATGTGTACCCTGGGCGAGGTGATGCTCGCCGCGATGCCCGGAGCGCTGGTGCTCACGAGCGGAACGCGCATCGTTTCGGCCGGCAAAGAGCCGCATGCCTGGACGGGGAATGCCCGGCACGACATCCTGTTGGACGCGCTCGAACAACGCCACGAACTGGACCTCGACGAGGTCGGCAAGTTGCTCGGGCTGAAGGACCCGATGCCCGTCATCAAGCGGATGTTGGAAGAAGGTGCGTTGATGATCGCTGAGGAGATCGGCGAGAAGTTCACCCCGCGTATGGACCGCTTCGTGCGCCTCGCTCCCGCTGCCGCCGATGAAGCGGAACTCCGGACCTGGTTCGACAAGCTGGAGAAAGCGCCCAAGTTGCTCGGTCTGTTGATGCGGTATGTGGAGATGAGCCAATGCCTCAGCGATGCTCCCCAAGAAGTGAAGCGTGAAGCGTTGACGCGCTCATCCGGCACGACCGGCGAGCACGTGAAGAAGCTGGTGGAGAAGGGACTTTTCGAAGTGTACGAACGTACCGCCGGCGCGCCGGCACCATCATCAACACAGGGGAAGCCCAAAGAGCTTTCGCCCGCTCAGGGCAAAGCGTTGGAAGAGATCCTCTCCTCGTTCCAGACCAGGCCCGTGTGCGTACTGCACGGCGTGACCGCCTCCGGCAAGACCGAGATCTACATGGAGCTGATCGCCGCAGCGATGGAACGGGGCGAACAGACGCTCTACCTGCTGCCGGAGATCGCGCTCACCACGCAGGTGATCGGCCGCTTGCGCGCGCGGTTCGGCGATCGCGTCAGCGTCTTCCATTCACGCCTGTCACCGCGCGAGCGGACGGAACTGTGGTTGTCCATGCTCAACGATCCTGCGGGCCACCCGCTGATGGTCGGTGCACGGTCCTCGCTCTTTCTTCCCTTCACCGCATTGGGCCTCATCGTGGTGGACGAGGAGCACGACGCGAGCTACAAGCAGCACGAACCATCACCCCGGTACAACGCGCGGGACATGGCCATCGTGCTCGCCGGGCTGCATGGCGCGAAGACGGTGCTGGGTTCCGCCACGCCGAGCATGGAGAGTTTCTTCAACGCGCACAATGGGAAATACGGTCTCGCCCGGTTGACCGTGCGCCATGGTGACGCCGTGCTCCCACAGGTGGTGCGTGTGGACATCGCCGACGCGCAGAAACGGAAGCACATGCGCGGCTATTTCAGCGAGACGATGCTGAAGGGCATCGAAGGGGCGCTCGCGCGGAAGGAGCAGGCCATCATCTTCCAGAACCGCCGCGGCTATGTGCCCGTGTGGCAATGCGAGACCTGCGGATGGATACCGGAATGCGAGCATTGCGATGTGAGCCTCACCTACCACAAGCAGCGGCACGATCTGCGGTGCCACTATTGCGGGCGCAGCTATCCACCTCCCGTCCGCTGCGCTTCGTGCGGCAGCAACCGGCTGCGCATGCTCGGCTTCGGAACGGAGAAGATCGAGGAGGAACTCACCCTGCTCCTGCCGGAAGCGCGCATCGCGCGCATGGACCAGGACACCACGCGCGGCAAGCACGCGTTCGAGCGCATCCTGACACGCTTCGGCGACGGCGCCATCGACATCCTGGTCGGCACACAGATGGTGACCAAGGGCCTGGACTTCGACCAGGTAACGGTGATCGGCATCGTGAACGCCGACCACCTGCTGCGCTTTCCCGATCTGCGGGCGCACGAGCGGGCCTTCCAGCTCATGTCGCAGGTGGCGGGCCGGAGCGGAAGGAAGCGGGATCCGGGAACGGTGTTCATCCAGGCGCGCGAGATCCATCACCCGGTGATCGGGCTCGTGGTGGCGCACGACACCGAGGGCATGTACCTGCGTGAACTGGAGCATCGGCGCGCGCACGGCTATCCGCCGTTCACCCGGCTGGTGCGGTTCACCTTGAAGCACCGGCTGGAGGAACGGGTCGCCCATACCGCCGAAGCCCTGGCGGGTGCCCTGCGCCCGCGTTTGGGCGATCGCGTGCTCGGCCCCGAGCCGCCGCCGGTGGCCCGTGTGCGCGACAAGCACCTGCGCGCCATCCTGGTGAAACTCGATCGCAACGCTTACCGCAACGAGAAGGACTTCATGCGTGAGGCCATCGACCGGCTCTTCGCGGAGCAGGCGCACCGTGCGGTCCAGCTCGTTGTGGACGTCGATCCTATGTGATCGGCGAGGCGCCCTTCAGCAGCGTTGACCACAACGCGCCCGGTGGCTCCGCAACGACATGGATCTCCCGCGCATCGAACGGATGCGTGAAAGCGACCGAACGCGCGTGCAGCGCGATGCTGCGGTCCTTCTCTCCCCGCCGCGCACCGTACTTCACATCCCCTTTGATCGGGAACCCGGCAGCGGCGCATTGCGCCCGCAGTTGATGGAAGCGGCCACCCTCGGGCACGAGCTCGATCAAGCTGTACCGCTCCCCGGCCACGAGACGCCCGATCCCTGTGCGCGATACCTCCACCGAAGGATCATCGGTGATACGCGCCTTGTGCTGACGTGCATCGTGTACGAGACGGTGCTCCCATGTCCCTGAAACCGGCGGTGTGCCGCTGACGATCGCCCAGTAGGTCTTCCGGACCGCACGCGCCGCGAACAGCGCGTTCATCACGGCGAGGGCTTCACGTGTACGCGTGACGATCAGCACGCCGCTCACAGGCCGGTCCAGCCGATGCGGCAGGCCGAGAGCAGGATCCTGCGGGAACACGCCCGTCAGCACTTCGAGCACGTGCGTATCACCGGACGTATCCGCCTGTGCGGCCAGTCCACCCGGTTTGTTCACCGCGATCAGATGGGCATCCTGGTACAGGATCTCCACGGCGTTCAATACTGTTCCTGTCCGCTCGGGAAATCCTTCGAGCGCACATCGCGCACATAGCCTTCCACCGCCCCGGTGATGATGCCGTGCAGGTCGGCGTACCGGCGCAGGAACCGCGGATTGAACTCCTTGTTGATGCCGAGCATGTCGTGCAGCACGAGTACCTGGCCGTCCACACCGCCCCCGGCACCGATGCCGATGACCGGGATCTGGATGCTCCGGGCCACGTCTTGCGCGAGCTTGGCGGGGATCTTCTCCAGCACCAGCGCGAAGCAGCCGGCCTCCTCGAGGAGCTTCGCATCGCGCTTCAGCCGCTCGGCCTCTTCCTCTTCGCGAGCGCGAACGACGTACGTGCCGAACTTGTAGATGCTCTGCGGGGTAAGGCCCAAATGGCCCATCACCGGGATCCCGGCCGTGAGGATGCGCTCCACGCTGTCCAATACCTCCTCTCCCCCCTCCAGCTTCACGGCATGCGCCCCGCTTTCCTTCATGATCCGGATCGCCGAGTTCAAGGCCCCCTTGGAATTGCCCTGGTACGTGCCGAACGGCAGGTCCACGACGATCAACGCCCGGGCACAGCCGCGCACTACCGCGCAGGCGTGGTAGATCATCTGGTCCAGTGTGATCGGCAGCGTGGTCTCATGCCCGGCCATCACGTTGCTCGCACTGTCACCCACCAGGATGACATCCACCCCGGCCGCGTCCACCAGTCGAGCGAGTGAATAGTCGTAGGCGGTGAGCATGGCGATGGGCGTGCCCTGCTGCTTCATCTCCTGGAGCGTGTGGGTGGTCACGCGCTTGGCTTCCTTCATGCCGGTGCTCATGCGATACGAACGGGTGTGGTGCGGCCAAAGCTATGCCGCCCGTTGGCCCGCATGGACCTGTTCTCGCCATGGGTTCACCGGTCATCATCTTTCCATTCCCGGAGAACCCGTCCGGATATCTTTGGCCACCTATGGATATCCGTTCCGCTTCCCGCCTCGCGCTGCTGGCCTCCATCGGGCCCCTGTTCTTCGGCTGCAGCACCGACCTGGACGTGACCGCCCCCTACAAGGAGATCACGGTGGTTTACAGCCTGCTGAACAAGAACGACGCGATCCATTGGGTGAAGATCAACAAGGCCTTTCTTGGGGATGGCGACGCTTTCGTCTATGCGCAGGTAGCGGACTCCACCGAGTACAAGGACGGGGAACTGGTCGATGCGCGCATCGAACGGGTGAACAGCGCGGGCACCGTGATCGCGACCATGGAACTGCATGATACGATCCTGACCGAGCGGCCCGCAGGTTTGTTCACTTGGCCGGTACACAAGATGTACTACTTCCGCGGCGATCTGCCCGACGGGCACCTCGCCTACGAGGACAACTACCGCGTGGTGGCCAACGCAAAGGGCAACCAGATCCAAGCCACTACGCCCATCGTGAACAACGTGATCCACTATTCCACGACGGGCAATCCAGCGACCCTCATCTCCTTCAAACAGGTCAGCGGGTACCAGAACTATCCGATCAAGTGGGAAACCACGGCCAACGGACGACGCTACGAGGCTTACTACCGGTTCCACTACGATGAGGTGATGCTGGATGGCACGGTGTACACGAAGTCTTTCGACAACTTCGTCGGGACGGTGATCTCCGCGAGCGCCCCCGGACAGGTGGATGAGGTCTCGATGAACGGGGAGCTCTTCTTTCAGACGGTGAACAGCCGGGTGCGGTTGGCGGACGAGAGCCAAGTGCAGCGGCGCGTGTTCCGGGGCATGGAGTTCTTCTGGTGGGTGGCGGCCGCCGACCTGCACACCTACCTGCAATTGGCCAACCCGATCAGCGGCATTGTCGAGGAGCGCCCCGATTTCTCCAACATCAGCGGGGGGTACGGGCTGCTCAGCAGCCGGATGTTCCACATCGTTCCGACCCAGGCGCAGGGCAACCCACCGAACATTTCGCTACGGAAGCGATTGAACGAAGCAACGAGCACGGAACTCGAGGAGGGACAGTACACTGGTACTCTTCATTTCTGCGTCCCGGCCGATTTGAACGGGGACTGCTGAGTCCGCCCCTGTCCTTTTGACAGCCACATACCGCCCACGACCCGCGCGGCTTTTGTGACTTTCCTGTCAGCTTGCGCGTTCCGCTCGCGAGGGCACGAACGTTGACGAACGCGGCTTCCAAACCTGAATCAAAACACAGCGTCGGCCGGATGGCGGACGTTCAGAGCATGAGCAAGATCATAGGCATCGACCTGGGAACGACCAATAGCTGCGTAGCCGTCATGGAGGGCAGCGAACCGGTGGTGATCGCCAACAGCGAAGGCAAGCGCACGACCCCCAGCGTGGTGGCCTTCGTGGATGGCGGTGAGCGCAAAGTGGGTGACCCCGCCAAGCGTCAGGCCATCACCAATCCGAGGAACACCATCTTCTCCATCAAGCGCTTCATGGGCAACTCGTACGACGAGAGCTCCAAGGAAGCCACGCGCGTGCCGTATGAAGTGGTGCGTGGCGAGAACAACACGCCCCGCGTGAAGATCTCCGACCGCATGTACACCCCGCAGGAGATCAGCGCGATGATCCTGCAGAAGATGAAGAAGACCGCCGAAGACTACCTCGGCACCACGGTGACCGAGGCGGTGATCACCGTACCGGCCTACTTCAACGACGCGCAACGCCAGGCCACCAAAGAGGCCGGCGAGATCGCGGGCCTGAAAGTGCGCCGCATCATCAACGAACCGACCGCAGCGGCGCTGGCCTACGGTCTGGACAAAAAGCACAAGGACCAGAAGATCGTGGTCTTCGACTGCGGTGGCGGTACGCACGACGTGAGCGTGCTCGAACTGGGCGACGGCGTCTTCGAGGTGAAATCCACCGATGGTGACACGCATTTGGGCGGTGATGACTTCGACCAGACCATCATCGACTGGCTGGCCGAAGAATTCAAGAACGACGAGGGCATCGACCTGCGCAAGGACCCCATGGCCCTGCAGCGCTTGAAGGACGCGGCCGAGAAAGCCAAGATCGAACTGAGCAGCACCACGAGCAGCGAGATCAACCTGCCGTACATCATGCCGGTGAACGGCATACCCAAGCACTTGGTGCGCTCGCTCACTCGCGCGAAATTCGAACAGTTGGTTGACAGCCTGATCAAGCGTACGATCGCGCCTTGTGAGAGCGCGCTGAAGAACGCCGGCCTCTCCCCTTCGCAGATCGATGAGGTGATCCTCGTTGGTGGCAGCACACGCATCCCCGCCATCCAAGAGGCGGTGAAGAAGTTCTTCGGCGGCAAAGAGCCGAGCAAAGGCGTGAACCCCGACGAGGTGGTCGCCTTGGGCGCGGCCATCCAAGGTGGTGTGCTTACCGGAGACGTGAAGGACGTGCTGCTCCTGGACGTTACTCCCCTGAGCCTCGGCATCGAGACGATGGGCGGCGTGATGACCAAGCTCATCGAGTCGAACACGACCATCCCCACCAAGAAGAGCGAGACCTTCAGCACGGCCAGCGACAGCCAGCCGAGCGTGGAGATCCATGTGCTGCAGGGCGAACGCCCCATGGCCGCCGGCAACCGCACGATCGGTCGCTTCCACTTGGACGGCATCCCGCCGGCCCCGCGTGGAACGCCGCAGATCGAAGTGACCTTCGACATCGATGCGAACGGCATCCTGCACGTGGGCGCCAAGGACAAGACCACGGGCAAGGAACAGAGCATCCGCATCGAAGCGAGCAGCGGCCTGAGCAAGGACGACATCGAGAAGATGAAGAACGAGGCCAAGGCCAACGCCGACACCGACAAGGCCATGCGTGAGCGTGTGGACAAGCTCAACCAGGCCGATAGCATGGTCTTCCAGATGGAGAAGAACATGAAGGAGTACGGCGACAAGCTGCCCGCCGACAAAAAGGAGCCCATCGAAGCGGCCATCGCCAAACTGAAGTCGGCGCACGAAGCACAGGACATCCCCGCGATCGATACCGCGATGGCGGAACTGAACAACCTGTTCAACGCGGCCAGCCAGGAGATGTACGCCGCGGCCCAGCAGGCCCAGGCCCAAGGCGGCGCGACCGCCGACAACGGCGCCGGTGCCGGTGCCGGCAAGGACCAGGAAGTGACCGATGTGGACTTTGAAGAAGTGAAGGACGAGAAGAAGTAAGGACCGTCCCCGTAATAATGACGAAGGCCCGCCGAGCGATCGGTGGGCCTTCGTGTTCGCGGGATGTCCGTTCTATCGGAGTTCCGCCGTCTCGTGGACCTTGCCGTCCACATAGCTCTCCTCCTTCACGGGCTTGCCTTGCTGGTCATGATAGGTCCATGAACCGATGCGTTGCGAATCGTAGCGCTGTGGGTTGAACCGGGAACGGCCCACGGCGCGGAGTTGTCCGCTGGGCCAATACTCGCGCTGCTCGAAGATCCCCTGCTTCTTGTCGACGACACGGAGGGTGCTCACCGGGGTGCCGTCGGGGGCGAACAGATCCATCACCGTGTAGTAGGGCAGCGATGGATGCTTCTCCTCGGTGTAGCGTACCTGCCCGCTCGGGTAATGCTCAACGTATGACCGCGAAAGGCCGTCAACGAAACGGGTCTCGCTGCGCAGGATGCCGTTGTCGTAGAAGGTGCGCATGGAGCTCCGCGTCTGGTCCTTCATCCTGAACTCGCGCTCCATCTGCCCGTTCGGGTGGAAATTGCGATAGGTGATGATCCTTCCATCGCCATAGTACCCGCGGTGCTTCAAGACACCATCCGGATAGCGGTCCTCTACCCAGCCGGTGCAGGAGGAACCGTTGACCATCCGGACGGAATCACCGCCCAGGGCCGCATTGAGCGGAGCATAGGGGTCGGGGAGCTCCTCCGGCCAGTTGAGCGTGTCCCCGGGCAGCAACAGGTCCTCGGCTGGCGGAAGCGACTCTCCCGTTTGGGCGAAGGCCACCTGGGCCGTGAACAGGAACAGGAGGACCGGGACCGGGCAGGAATGCGAGCGAGATATGAACATGAGCGGGTCATACGACCGGGAACTTGTATTGTTGTGAGCAGGCCGCATGGCCGCGCGACGAACGAGGCACGAACACCCGCAGAACGATGCCCTTGGAACGGGATACCTTCTTGTTGACGAGGCCGGGGTACGGGGCCGTGGAAACAGGGTTGCCTCCGGTTCAGAAAAAAAAATCCATGCGGAAGTCCTTCAACTTTCTCAACTTTCAGCGCTCCATTGTTTTCGGCTTCATCGAACCCATGTCCCCATCCGTCGTTCGTTTCGGCCCGAAAGCCGCGCTGGCAGCGGTTTTTTCGCCGTGTTCAACCGCTTCGGACCGATGTGCCGCCCCCCTCTCGAAAACCTACGGTGGCCCGGTGAGCCATCCTTTTCCCTTTCAACCAAACCAAAACCTCAACACATGAATAGTCGACCCTACTCGACATCTCCCCCCGGGCGAACGTCCTGGTGGAGGAAACTGGCCGTTCTGCCGGCCATCCTCGCCCTGTTCGGTGCGCCGGCCGCGAACGCGCAAACCATGGTGCAAGTCGGTACCGGAACCGCGACCAACAGCTTCCTGCCGATCTACTCCTGCTATGGCTACAACTACAGCCAGCAGATCTACGAGGCGTCGGAGATCACGGCTGCCGGCGGTTTCGCGGGTAGCGTTTCGAAGCTGCGGTTCTACTACAATGCGGGTGGCACGTCCACAACGCTGTGGAACAGCTGGACGGTGTGGATGGGAAATACCGGGTTGAGCAACTTTACGGGGACCACAGGCTGGGTTCCGGTAGGCTCGATGACCCAGGTCTTCTCCGGCACCATCACTCCGGTGGCCGCGAACTGGCTGGAGCTCACCTTGTCAACACCCTTCATCTACACGGGTGGCAACATAGTGATCGCCGTGGACGAGAACACGCCCAGCTATTCCTGCACGGCGACGTGGAGGTCATACACCGTGGGCGCAGCAGCAGGACCGCGATCGCTGCTGTACTACAGTGATGGGACGAACCCCGATCCGAACGCTCCGCCGACAGCGAACTACAACAACACGACCGTTCGTGCGCAGTTCCAGATGGACATCACGTCCTTGAGCGGATGCACCGGAACGACCGCTCCTGGAGCCACCACAGGCCCCAGCAGCGTTTGCCCCGGGGCCAACTTCACTGTGGGCATCACCAACACCACCAGTGGTAGCGGTGTCACCTACGCGTGGGAACGCGATAACGGCGGAGGTTACCTGCCCTTCGGCACCAATGCCGCGATCCAGACGGTGACCGGCGGCCAGACAACGGCCACCTCTTACCGCTGCACGGTTACCTGCACAGGCTTCGGTCCCCTGACGTCCACACCGTTGGCGGTCGGCATGAACGGCTACCTCGGTTGTTACTGCATTCCGAGCACGAACAGTTGTTTGGGTGGTGACCATATCACGAACGTGACGATCGGCACGATCAACAACACGACGGCGCAGTGCATCACCACCGCTACGTATTCGGATTATACCGCCATCAGCACAACCCTGAACCAGACCGCCAACGTGCCGATCTCGGTATCGATCAATTACGGCGGTACGGAGTACGTGGGTGCTTGGATCGACTACGACCAAAGTGGTTCCTACTCCAATACCGAGTGGTTGACGTTCAGCCCCGGGATCAATATGGGGGCTTATTGGTTGTTCAACGGGACCGCGAGTATTCCTGGTGGCGCCGTGCTTGGCGAAACGCGCATGCGCGTCCGTTCGCGCTATTCGACCAGCATACTTCCGACGGACGCCTGTACCGATGGTTTCAGTTACGGCGAGACCGAGGACTACAAGATCTTCATCGCTGGCCCCCCGGCTTGCGTCGCGCCAACGGTCTCTAGCAGCAATATCGGCACGAACAGCGCCGACATCAGCTGGACCTGCGCTGGATGCACCGGCCCGTACTACGTCGAATATGGTCTCACCGGATTCACACCGGGCACAGGCGCTACGGCCAACGGTGGTACGCTGTGGACTGGAGGACCTGTGGCCGGCAGTCCAGTGACCGTTACCGGACTCGCCAACTTGTCGGGGTATACCGTATACGTCCGTCAGGATTGCGGAGGTGGTAACTACAGCGCGAATACGGGCACCAGCTTCACTACCACGCCGGATTGCGCGGGTTCCCCGGTGATCGTCTGTGGCGCGACCAATACCACGACCTTCGCTTCCGGCAACGGTATCTGGAACGTGACCGCCTGCGGCTTCAGCACTCCTGGGAAGGAAGCCATCTACATTCTCAACGCCGTTAACGCCGGCATCTACACCTTGAACCTGACCGGTGGGGACAACACCTACGTGGACTGGTACTGGAAGAGCACTGCCGGCACCTGCGATGCGACGGGATGGACCTGCATTGATGACATCTACAGCACGGGAAGCTACAACTTCACCATCTCTACGCCAGGCACCTACTACATGCTGGCGGATCCGGAAGGCACAGCGGCGATCACCAAGCAATGGAACATCGCCTGTCCGCTGCCTTGCGCCACGCCTCAATCGCCGTTCGCATCGAACGTCACCAGCGCGTCCGCTCTGATCAACTGGACCTGCACGGGCTGCACGGGCAGCAACTTCATCGTGGAATATGGACTGAACGGCTTCGCCTTGGGCACCGGCACGCAGATCACCTCGGCCACGAGCCCGGCGACGATCAGCGGTCTGATCCCGACCACGGCCTACCAGGCGTACGTGTACCAGGACTGCAACAACGTGGGTGACGGTCTGAGCAACCCCAGTTCCGTGGTGAGCTTCACCACGCTGGCTTTGCCTCCGGCGAACGACCTGTGCGTCGATGCGATCCAAGTGACGTGCGGTGCGGTGATCAACTCCACGAACAACGCCGCCACCGCTGATGGTCTTCCCAGCCAGAGCGGAACATTCCCGCTGAACATCGAGACCGGTGTGTGGTACAAATACGTCGGTGATGACCAGCAGGTAACGCTGGACCTCTGCGCCAGTACGTTGGACA
>JAGODO010000346.1 GCA_017998165.1 Flavobacteriales bacterium
ATGGGATACCGCCTCACCATCGCGCTTCTTGTGTTCATCGGTCTGTGCAAGGCGCACGGCCAGGAGTTCGTGCAGCAACATGTGCCGAACGATTCGATCTCCCCGGTGGAGCCGTTGGTAAGGCTCCTGCCGAACGGCGATCTATGGATGGCGTGGTTGAGTTGGGACACACGGATCAATCCGTGGGGTTCGCATCTGCACCTGCGCAAGATCGATCCAGCCGGCCAGCTACTTGCCACGAACGACCTGTTGTTCCCATCAGAAGCCCCCTCCTTGTGGTTGGCAGGGGCTGATGTCCTTCCGGATGGAGGCTTGGTATTGGTGGGCCGCTTCGCATGGAAGGCCCTCTTTGTGCGTGTGGATGCGGCCGCGCAACTCGTCGTGGCCAAGCGCTATTCCACGAACGGGAACGAACGGTTCGATGACGTGGCGGTGGCTGCGGACGGCATGCCGACACTCGTCGGTTCATGCAGCGTCGGAGCCGATAAATGGCCATGGGTGGTACGCGCCGATCCGAACGGAGTTGTACAAGCCGCCTGGAGCGATCGGTTCGTCGGCGTGGCTGGAATGCACCTTGAGATCAGGAACGCTGCGGATGGTGGAGCCCTTTTACTGGGCCAGCATGTCTCTGGAAATGCGTTTTCGGACATGCACGTACTGAAGATGGACAGCCTGGGCCAGGTGGAATGGGGGCGCTTGTTCACTGGTCCGAAGCTTTGGCCGGTGGAGGCGGTCCAGCGGTCGGACGGTGGATGGGCGGTGCTGGCCGGGCAGCAGGTGCAGGACAGCATCACGTATGGTGCGCCGGTGCTTTTCCCCATCTCCGCCGATGGCACGGTAGGCTCTAACACGCGGCTGTGGGCGGCACCGGTGGCCAGCACGTATCAGACGACTACAAGCATGGGCCAATTGCAGGATGGTTCACTCTTCGTTTGCGCGGGTGTGAACGCGTTGGCAGGGAGCGCGATGTTCACTATGGATAGTACCGGTAGCGTGGCACCTTGGGCACGGTCGGTACCGGACAGTGCGCTCGTGTTACGGGTCCACGCGCTGCCCTTGGACAATGGGGATCTGTTGCTATATGGTGACCGCTATTCACCAGCCATCGCTAGCTATTCGCCACTGATCGCGCGGTGGGATACGGCGCACGCGTTCCCTTGCGGAAGTGGTAACGTGCCGGTCTTAACCGACAGCATTGTCCATGGGCTCAGCACCATGTTGGAGCATATCCTGCTCAACCCGGTGGTAGAGGACTTCACCGCGCAGCTTCTTCCGGACACCATCACCTGGACCGTGTCGGACCCGTGCGCATTGAGCACGAGGATCATACAGTCTCCAAGTTCGGAGGAGGTGCTGGTCCCATACCCGAACCCGGTTGGTGAACGGCTTCAGTTGGCAGGCCTCTCCAGGATGGATGAACTTCTCCTTTTGGATGCGCAGGGCAAGATGGTGGAGCGCTGGACGCCTCCATTCCCCGCTGTGCTGGAGCTGTCTTCCGTTCCTGACGGACTCTACCTGCTGCGTGCCACCACTGGTTCCGTGGTGCGATCGGCCCGGGTGGTGGTGGTGCGGTGAACAGTGGTTCGCGACGTGGCGCGCCGATCCGAATTACGCCCTTCTCTATAGTCTCCGCATGGCGACCAACGCCACAGCCCAGGGCACTAACCAGGATACCCGCGCCAGAAAGCGTTGATCCGGCATGCTGAGCGCCGCACAACTCATGGCGGCGAAGGCGCTCGCGAGGAGCAGCACGAGCAGCAGTGTTCGTTCCATGGGGTTCACCGAGCCACGGAAGAGCAATGTGATCATCCCCAACAGGCCCAGGACCAACACGATCATGTAGGCGCGATCAACACCGCGCAGTTCCAGTTCGCCCCGCAGGCCACCGTTCTGGCGCGAGGCGAGGTAATCGTCCAGTTCGTGCGGCACGAACTGCTGCACGGCCAGGTAGGGCGGGCTCACCGGGTTACGGTACCACGCGAAGGCGATCTCGCCCACACCCCATTGTGTGAGTTGTGCTATGCCATCGCGCATCCCAGCACCAACAAGACCGGTCCAGGTCCGCGTATCGGCGAGCAGTGTTGAGGTGATCGCTTCCGCCTCCGGGCTGTATTCGTCCCAACCGCCTGCCACGGTGATAGGGCTATCCGATCCCCAAAGGAGTTCGCGGCTCCGCGCCGGGAGCGTTCGGCCGCACAGGGTCCATTCTTCCTCGGGGCAATGGCGGTCGAGCCCTGGGCGTAACACCCCCGAGTCAAGCATGCGCCCCACTAGGAAGATGGCATTGCCACGGGAGACCTGAGCGGGGTATCCGGCCATGCGGTTGCTTTCGCGCAAGCCGATCACCGAAAGGACTAGAGCGAGACCAATGAGCAGCGTTCCACGCGGATCGGGCCGCAGGATCCTTCCACCGCTGATGGCGCGTAGCACCCACGCGAACAGGACCATGCCTGGTGCGATGAGAAGGTGGGAGAAGTGTGTGGCGCAGGCGAAACCGATCATCGCGAGCAGGAACAATGTCCACAGCCACGAGGATCTCTTGAAAAGCAGTTCGATCGAAGCGAGCACGAGCAACGGCGTGAACGCGTCGGGGAGCAGCCGGCCCGCATACCAACCCATGCCTGTACAAACGCTCAGCACGCCCACGGCGACCGCGAAATGCCCCCACCGCCGATCGCCTACCGTGTTCCGCCATCCGGACCAAAGGAGCACCGCCGTCAAGAGCGCCTGTACCACGATCGGTCCCCACAACGTTCGCCCGTTCAAACTCGCGATCCGGCAAAAGAGGCCGTAGGCGATGGGCCGATCCGCCGGAACACCCAATTGGAAGCCGCTGGTCAGATAGGTGCCCGTATCTGAATAGACGAGCGGATAGCCGTTGAAAAGGGCGGGCAGGAGCAACAGGAACGCAGCCACGAGCAGCGGCCAAGCTGTGCGCAGGCTCATGGCGCCCAAAGCCCCTTCACCAGGGGCAGGTTGCGGTGGTTCGCCTCCTTGGCCCCTAGAGCGACGGTCGGCGCCCTGGAAAGGAGCGCTGAAAGGGCCGTCGGTCGGGGCATCGTTGGAAAGATAGCGCGCCCTCACGGACCGTGCCGAAGGGCATTTGGGATCGGCGTTCTGTGATCCTATCTTTAAGCGTCCCTAACACCAAAACGATCCCGACATGAACATCACCTTCAATGAGTTGCGGAGGATAAAGGACCAGTTGCCCGATGGAAGCATCCATCGGATCGCACGCGAGTTGGACCTCAACGTGGAAACCGTCTGGAATTACTTCGGCGGGTACAGTCATCCGGAAGGACGGCCCATGGGCGTGCATATCGAAGAAGGCCCCAACGGGGGCGTGGTAGCGCTGGACGATACGCGCATCCTGGACATCGCGTCCCGGATCCTGTCGGAAGCGCACGCATAGGATCGGCACCACCGATCCTTATCCCGGTGCAATGACCGGGATGGAAGGGGACCTTGCGGGGTCCCTTTTCATTTGGGGGTCAGCGTTCCAGGACAGTGAACTCGACACGGCGGTTGCGGGCGCGGCCTTCCTCGGCGGCATTGTCCGCCACCGGGCGGCTCTTGCCATAGCCTTTCCATGTGAGCCGGTCGGTGTCCACTTTCTCCTTTATCAAGTGGTCCACCACGGCCTTCGCGCGATCGTTCGAGAGGCGGATGTTGTACGCGTCCGATCCTTGATCATCGGTATGCGCATGGATCTCGATGCGCATGTGCGGATAGTCCGTGAGAAGGTCCA
>JAGODO010000071.1 GCA_017998165.1 Flavobacteriales bacterium
CCATCCAGGAGGGCAAGCCCGCCGACATGGCCGAGAAGATCGCCGCCGGTCGCCTGAACAAGTTCTTCAAGGAGAGCACCCTGCTCGCCCAGGAGTTCATCAAGGACAACAAGCTCAGCGTGGAGCAGTATCTGAAGAGCGTGGACAAGGACCTCACGTGTACGGGCTTCAAGCGCCACTCGCTCACGGTGTAAGCCTGACAGGTCATCAAGTTGAAAAGCCTCCGCGAGGGGGCTTTTCGCATTTCGGAACGGCCGATCGGATAGCTTCACCTAACGGACCGGGCAACCAGCCGGGTCAGAGAACGCCATGAGCGCACGAGGTCCAAGGTCATGGATCATGATCGCGGTGATGCTGTTAACGCAGGTGATCACGGTTCGTGCCCAATTCGATTGCTTGGGTGTGCAGGCTGGAACCGCGTGGCCGGGCACTGCTTGCGATGACGGATTGCCACAGAGCATTGATGACACTTGGAATCCTCAATGTGTTTGCACAGGGATCTGCTGGGCTGATTGGATGGGTCCGACTTTTTGGGGTCCGCCAGGAACACCGTGTGATGATGGCAACTTCCTCACCATCGGAGATGTATGGGCCCCTGGGTGTATTTGCGGAGGTGTCGGAATGGATTGTCTGGGTGTCTTCGGCGGCACAGATTGGCCCGGCTCTCCGTGTGATGATGGGGACTCGGCGACCATCAATGACATGTGGTCCTCCCTGTGTCAGTGCATCGGTGATCTTTCCACCGAGGTTGGCCCAGCCAGCTTCCTTGCGCCGCCATCCGCAGTATGGCCGAACCCAGTGACGGATGTCCTGAACATCACCACTTCCGGAACGCCGGCCGGCGGTGCCCGCATCTCGATCATCGACATGAACGGCCGTGTGGTGCGCAGCTTGGCCAACGTCGCAGTGCAAGACAGGACGCTCACAATTCCAGTAGCCGACCTCGCCGATGGCCTCTACACCCTTCGCATCGGAGACGGCTTGAGGTCACGCCATCAGCGCTTTGTGAAGAGCCGCTGAGCCGGCCCATCGGTCACTCCACGCGCAACGGCCTGTGAACAACCCGGATGGGAGCCTTCCGGGGCGTTTGTGAGACGCGCCTATCATTGCCCACACAACCTCACCAGATGGGCATCATCGCGACCAAGGGCTTCGAGTACAGGGGCGTTCCCAAGGAACTGATCGCGCGTTTGCGACAGGACCACAAGCAGCTGGACACCTTCGTTGAGACCGGGACGAACATCGGCGCAACGGCCTACTGGGCGTCGGACATCTTCAAGCAGGTGGTCACCATCGAGTTCGCCCAGGAGCTCTACGACAAGCTGGACAAGAGCCGGAAGAACATCCGTTTTGTCATGGGTGATTCCTCCGAGATGATGCCATCGCTGCTTTCCGACCATGCCATCGTGTACCTGGACGCGCACTATTCGGCCGGCGACACCTACAACAGCTACCCCTTGCTGAAGGAGTTGCAGCATGTGAACGCCAGCGGACTGAAGGACCTCGTGGTCATCGTGGATGACGCCCGGTTCTGTTCGGCCCAATGGAACGACGAGACCTACGGGGAGCTGCCCGAGATCGTGGGCCTGCTGAGCAATGGCGGGGAGCGTTATGTGACCTTGATGGACGACATGCTCATCGCCGCACCGCGCTCGATGGAAAAGACCGTGCGGAGCCACTACAACGAGCGGTCGAAGGAACTGTGGGCGCAATTCCAGAAGGATACCACGCCCAGCGCGGTGAAGGCCGCGGCGAAGAAGCTGCTCGGACGGTAGGCCGCGCGCACGTCATCGCGTTTGCTTTCCTTCGGCCTTTGAAACAGGCACGAGCGTTCACGCTCTTGCAAGGGGGGATAACGAAGAGCCAGCATCATGCCCGCGAACGGAAGCCAGAAGTACAAGCGTATCCTTCTGAAACTCTCTGGCGAAAGCCTGATGGGCGACAAGGACTACGGCATCGACGACAAGATGCTGAACGCCTACGCCGAGGAGATCAAGGCGGTGAGCAGCACGGGGGTGCAGATGGCGGTGGTGATCGGCGGCGGCAACATCTACCGGGGCATCCAGGCGGCGGCGAGTGGCATCGATCGGGTGCAGGGCGACCACATGGGCATGCTGGCCACCATGATCAACAGCCTGGCCTTGCAGAGCGCGCTGGAAGCCCATGGCCAGAGCACGCGGCTGCTCAGCGCCATCAAGATGGAGCAGATCGCCGAACCCTTCATCCGTCGCCGGGCGGTGCGCCACCTGGAGAAGGGCCGGATCGTGATCTTCGGTGCGGGCACCGGCAATCCCTACTTCACCACGGACACGGCCGCTTCCTTGCGCGCCATCGAGATCGAGGCGGACGTGATCCTGAAGGGCACGCGCGTGGATGGCATCTACACCGCGGACCCCGAGAAGGACAGCACGGCGACGAAGTACGAGCGCATCACGTTCTCGGAGGTCTACGACAAGGGCATCAAGGTGATGGACCTCACGGCCTTCACGCTGTGCAAGGAGAACAACCTGCCCATCATCGTATTCGACATGAACAAGCCCGGCAACCTGCGGAAGGTGGTGGCCGGGGAGCAGGTGGGGACATTGGTGGAGGTCTAGAGCGTGTGGCTGGGCAATATCCATAGCCGCCAGGAGTTTTGAAGCCATGGGCATCATCGCCTTCCTCCGCGCCTTTGCGGTTTGCACAGTAGTGGTTCTGTTGGTCGCCTGTTCGGAAGATGACGACGGGCAAGTGACTCCGCAGATACAGGACGAAGGTTCGGATCCGACGGCCTACGCTCCCCTCACGACCGGGAGCTACTGGATCTACCAACGAACAGAGATCGACACATCGGGCAATGAGACACCGCTCGGGATTACTGACAGTTGTTATGTCGCCGGGGACACAGTGATCGGTGCCAACACCTATGCGGTCTATGTTAGACCGTACGCACCTGGATGGCAGCCTCTTCGCCAATACCTTCGTGATTCAACCGGCTACTTGGTGGATCAGAACGGTCGGATCTGTTTTGCGGAGAACGACTTCGGAATCGTGTTCAACTCATTTGTCGATACCGTCGGCTCAGACACGATGACCTATTGGCGCTACTGGATGGTCGATGACGGGTTGAGCGTGACGGTACCTGCCTGGACGTTCTCGACCAAGACCTACCATTACGAATGGACTTCTGGCCGGGTTGGATCTCCGCAGCCGGATCGGTCCGTATGATGAACACGCGGTACGCCGAAGAGGTGGGGATCATCTTGGAGACGTTGCCCTTCTACTCGGGACAGTCCTCTCACGTTGAGCGACGTCTGGTCACATACCTGATCCAATAGGTCTTCCTTCCGATGCGGAACGCGGATAGGTGGCAAGGTCACCGACTCGCTTATTTTCGCCTCCCTAAGAACCGCCATGGACGCCAAGACCCTGATCGCCCCACAAGAGGACCTGATGAAGAAAGCCGTGGACCACTTGGACCACGAGCTCACGAAGATCCGCGCGGGCCGCGCCAACCCCGCTATGCTGGAAGGCGTGCGTGTGGATGCCTACGGTGCGCAGATGCCCTTGAACCAGGTGGCCAACATCAACACACCGGATGGTCGCACGATCATGATCCAGCCGTGGGACAAGAAGATGATCGATGCCATAGAGAAGGCGATCCAGGCGGCGAACCTGGGTTTCAACCCCAGCAACAACGGCGACAACGTCATCATCAACGTGCCCATGCTCACCGAGGAGCGCCGCAAGGACCTGGTGAAGGCCGCGCACAAGGAGGGTGAGCATGCCCGGGTGAGCATCCGCGGCGCACGCCAGAAGGCCAATGAGGCGATCAAGCACGCCAAGCTTCCGGAGGATTTCACCAAGGACGGCATCGATCAGGTGGAGAAACTCACCGGCATCTACAACAAGAAGGTGGATGAGCTGATCGCGGCGAAGGAGAAGGACATCATGAAGGTCTAATGGCGTTCGGGTTATGCTGATGACATGGCCCAGCGGCGCCCACTGCTTCTCAGTTTCCTCATCGTTCTGGCCTACGCGCTCTGCGGTTGGGTCTGGTTCGGGTCGAGTTCAACAGGTTTGGTGGGTTCGATCTTCTTCATACCCTTGATCCTTGCTTTCGGCGCGGGCTATGGAGGGGGTGATGCGGCGTTCTGGCTCGTGTTATTGGGCCAGTTGTTCTTGATCTGGTTGATCGTCTACGGCATGGTTCGAGTCATGCGCCGGTCGTGATCATTAACCGCCGCATTCTCCGGGTCCAGGCTTATATGGCAACCCTGTTTTGTAGCGCGGGTGGCGGTTTCCGCCACCCGCGCTACGTTTGAGAATGTCATTCCGGCCTTGAGCCGGAATCGCGGTCAGGCCATGCGAGCACATCAATACTGGGTCTACATGGTCACGAACAAGGGCAACACGGTCTTGTACATCGGTGTCACCAACGACATCGAGCAGCGGCTCTTCGACCATCGCGTCGGCACGGATCCGGCTTCGTTCGCATGGCGATACCAATGTTGGAAGCTGGTCTACTTGGAGGAGTTCAACGACATCAGGGAGGCCATCGCCAGAGAGAAACAGTTGAAGAACTGGAAACGGGAGTGGAAAGACGCGCTGATCGCGAAGGAGAATCCGGAGTGGCGGGATTTGAGCGCCGATTGGGATTATTCAGGCTGGTATGATCCGAATGATCCACCACCGGGATACTATCAGCAACACCTGAAGGAGAACTGGGGCGGTCCCGACCGCGATGCCGGGTCAAGCCCGGCATGACAGAGCGGCTAGGGGAGGCGGAGGCGCTTCGCTCCTCCGCCTCCCCTTTGAAGAATATCATTCCGACCCTGAGCCGGAATCGCGCCTATGCCCAGACCGGAGATCCCTCCGAACAATTCCTGCACATCTCCAACCCGCTCCGGCTCTTCAGCAGCGCCCCACGGAATTCTCCGTACGCCTCGCTGTTCCAAACCTCGCGGAAGGAGTTCTTTTTCAGATCGCCCAGCACATGGTGCGCATCCTTGTCGAAGCAGCAGGGCACCACGCGACCGTCCCAGGTGATCACGCAGCTATGCCACATCTTCCAGCAGTTGTCCTCCAGCTTGTTCTTCACTTCCCATACGCCGTTCGCGTTGCGGCGGTAGCGGGCGTAATGGTCCTGTGTGGGGATCAGCGGATGGTCGTCTGTCGGCTCGTAGATCTGCGCGGTCTTCAGCCACAGGTCGTCCACGCCGATGCGTTTGGCGAGCGCGCGAGCGTCGGGGATCTGGTGCTCGTTCGGCTTCACCACCAGGAACTGGAACACCACGTGCGGTGAAAGGCTCTTCAACTTCTTCTTCCACTTCACGATGCGCTCGGCACCTTCGATCACCTTGCTCAATGTGCCTTCCTTCCGGTAGGCTTCGTAGGTCTTTTGATCGGTGCCGTCGAGCGAAATGATCAGGCGTGACAAGCCGCTGCGCACGGCGGCTTCAGCGTTGGCCTCATCCAGGAAGTGCGCGTTCGTGCTGGTACTGGTGTACACGCCGCGCTCGTTCGCGTAGCGCACCATGTCAAGAAAACCCGGGTTGATGAATGGTTCGCCCTGGAAGTAGAAGGTGAGCGCCCAAAGGTCGCGGTGCAGCTCGTCGATGATGTGTTTGAACAGTTCCTGCTTCAGGTTGCCGGTGGGCCGGGTGAAGGCGCGCAGGCCACTGGGACATTCGGGACACCGCAGGTTGCAGGCCGTGGTCGGCTCGATGCTTACGCTGATGGGAAGTCCGGCGATGCGCGGATCCCTGGTGCGTTTGGCCCGCTGGAAGCTGCTCCAGATGCGGTACGCGTTCGCCGCCCGCCGGTTGCTGTACGCACGGCTCCAGAGGCGGGCATCGCGGAGTTGGGGAAGCATCGATGACAAGACGGCGCAAGGTATCCCCGGATGCCACCGGCCGCCGCTCGTCACATTCGCCATGGTTCTGCCCTTGTATCCTTTCTTCGTGGTTGTCCGTCCCATCCGAAACCCCTTGTCATGAGATCCTTATGCCTGTATCTCTTGTCGCTGATGGCCTTGGTCGTCCAGGCACAATCGGAAGTGACCGGTCGCGTGATCGACGCGAGAACAGAGGAAACGCTCGCGTTCGTCCCGATCAACCTGGCGGGAACGGACCAAGGAACGCTTACGGACATCGATGGTCGCTTCGAACTGGAGGTGCCGGCCCTGCCCGCGCGATTGCGGCTCAGCTACGTGGGCTATCGCACCTTGGAATTGGACGTGACGGAGCGTGCGCCGCTGATCATCCGCCTGGAGCAGGTGAGCACCGAATTGCGCCCGGTCGTGGTGAGCAGCGAGGACAACCCGGCACACCGCATCATCCGCCGGGCATATGCGAACCGGAAGCAGAACGATGGCATGCGTTATCGCAGCTACCGGTACACGAGCTATGGCAAGACGGTCTTCGACCTCCAGCTCGATAGTGCCATCGTGAACGACACCGCGCGGATGGCCAAGCTGGATACGTCGACCCAGGAGGCGTACAAATTCTCAGAACAACAGCATCTGCTGCTCATCGAGAGCGCGACCAAGAAGAGCTTCATCCCTCCGGCCAGTGCGCGCGAGGAAGTGCTGGCCATGCGCGTAAGCGGCTTGAAGGACCCCTCGCTCCTGGCGATGGCCGCCCAGACGGAGACCTTCAGCATCTACGACGGTGACATCGGCATCGGGGACAAACGCTACCTGGGACCTCTCGCGCCATCGAGCACCGCGAAGTACAGGTTCAACCTGGAGGACACGCTGTACCAAGGGGCGGACAGCGTGTACGTGATCAGCTACCGGCCGCGCAAAGGCACGCACTTCAATGCGTTGAAGGGTCTGCTCTACATCCATACGGACGGGTACGCGGTGCAGAACGTAACGGCGGAGCCGGTGGAACGGGACGGCATGAGCGTGCGCTTCCAACAGGTGCATGAGCAGGTGAGCGGCAAATGGTTCCCTCGCCAGTTGAACACCTTCATGTACATGGACAACGTGTCCATGAATGACATGAGCGTTGTCGGTGTGGGGCGCGTCTATTTGAAGGAAGTTGAGGTGGATGCGGACGTAGCGCGAAAGGAAGTGCGGGGTCCGGAACTGGTCGCCGACCGCATGCACACCCGCCGCGATGATGAGTATTGGAAGCAATGGCGCGTTGACAGCTTGGATCAACGGGACCTGAAGACCTATGCCACCATCGACAGCATCGGTGACTCGCTCAACTTCGACAAGAAGCTGAAGTGGATATCCACCCTGTTCAGTGGGCGTCTGACGCTGGGCCCCGTGGAGCTGCCCATTTCGCGGTTGTTCGCCTACAACGGTTACGAAGGGTTCCGCCTGGGAGTCGGGCTTTACACGAACGACAAGGTATCGCGCTACGGTTCGATCGGCGGCTATGTGGCCTACGGGTTTGCGGACAAGGTCACGAAGTATGGAGGGGACCTGACCATCAAGCCCGTCTACGGCCGTGATCTGCACTTGAAACTCGGCTACGAGAATGATGTGAACGAGATGGGCGGTGTGGCCTTCGCGGGTTTCAAGCCGGGCTTTTTCGATATGGACAATCAGGCGGAACAGACCCGTTTGTTCTACGCCAACCGCATGGACCGGATCGAGCGCTACTCAGCGCAAGCTCTGGTGCGCGTGAGCGGCTCGACCAAGGTGTGGGTCGGCACCGAGCGCACCCAACGGGTGAACATGATCGGTTATCGCTTCAATGAACCGCTCGGGGAAGGGATCACGCGTTTCCGCAACGAGTTCCTCATCGGGGCCATCACCGCCGACGTGCGCTGGGCCTTCCGCGAGAAGATCGCGCGGCTCCCGCAGCGGGACATCGCCCTCGGCACCAAGTATCCGGTCGTTCACCTGCAGGCCATGCGAGCGGTGAAAGGTCTATGGGAGGGGGAGTGGGATGCCTGGCGGGTGAACGCGATGATCGTGAAGACCTTCCGTATCCGCTTGCTCGGGCGCCTGAGTGTGCGCGTGCTGGGCGGCATGGCGGATCCGGATGCACCGATGCCGTTCCTCTACAACCTGCGTGGCACGAACGCTGAAGGAGAGTTCCTCATTTCCGCAGAGAACACCTTCGAGACCATGCGACCGAACGAATTCCTGGCGGACCGCTACGCCACGCTTCATGTGAGCCACAGCTTCGGCAACCTGCTCTTCAAGACGAAACGGTTCAAGCCGGTGCCCGTTTTATTGACCAGTGTGGCCGTGGGCAGCCTGGAAAAGCCGGAGAACCACTCAGGGCTGTCGTTCCGCGATATGGAACACGCTTACATCGAGAGTGGACTACGCATCGACGGCATCTTCATGGGCATCGGGGCGGGTGTGTTCTATCGCTACGGCGTCTATTCGCTGCCCGATCCGGCGGACAACTTCGTATTCAAGCTGTCCGCAGGTTTCCGTCTGGAATGATGTGACTTTTCGGGGAAGGGGATCCCGGGCGTAATGCGCACCTTCGCGGCCGTCCGCCGGGTGGCGGAGACCCCGAACCAGAATGTGGGCCTGGCTGGCAAGTCGCGTACTCCGCAACCGCATGGCGATCCTGATCGCCGTGGGCCTGCTTACGGCCTTCCTGGGCTTCATGGCCACCAAGGTGGGCATGAACTACAAGCATGGCGGTCTGCTGCCCAAGACGGACAGCGCCTACGTGGACTACGAGCGCTTCCTGCACACCTTCAAGGAGGACGGGAACGTGATGGTCATCGGCACGCAGGCGGACAGCCTGCGGACCAACAGCCTCTATACCCCGGGAAACTTCAAGGCGTGGTATGAGCTGGGCGAGGACCTGAAGAGGATCCCGGGCATCGATTCCGTTTTCAGCGAGGCGCACCTGTTCACGCTGTTGCGTGACGATTCGCTGCAGCGTTTCACCCTGGCCCAGGTCGTTCGCCGGCTGCCGGTGGACCAGTCGGAGATGGACTCGCTTCATGCGTACATCCGGTCGTTGCCGTTCTACCGGGGCTTGCTCTACAACGACGCCTCGGAGGCCAGTCTGATGATGGTCTTCGTCAACGCGAAACTCTTCGATACGGACGCGCGCCAGGCCGTGGTGGATGCCGTTCGCGAACGTACGGAGCGGTTCAACCAGGAGACCACGATGCCGGTGTATCGGAGCGGCCTGCCCTGGATACGGGTGAACAGCACCAACCTGGTGAAGTCCGAGATGCCCATGTTCTTCGCGGCGAGCATGGGACTTTGCGCGTTGCTGCTCCTCCTGTTCTTCCGCAGTTGGCGGGTGATGGGCATCTGCATGGCGGTGGTGGCCATCAGCGTGGTGTGGACCTTCGGATGCATGGCGTTGCTGGAATACAAGGTCACGCTGCTGCAATCGGTGATCGCGCCGCTGGTCATCGTCACCGGCGTGCCCAATTGTGTGTTCCTGGTGAACGCGTTCCACTACGAATTCACCGATCACGGCAACCGCGTCAAGGCCCTGCAACGTGTGATCAGCCGGATCGGCGCGGCGGCCTTCATGACGAACGCCACCACGGCGGTGGGCTTCACCACGTTCTGCGTCACATACAGTGACGCGCTCGTGCAGTTCGGTTGGACGGCCACAATCGGCATCATGATCCTCTGGCTTCTGAGCATGATCCTGATCCCGATCCTCTTCAGCTACATGGGCGATCCCAAGCCGCGGCACGTCGCGCACCTGGACCGCAAGTGGCTGGACAAGGCCGTGGAGTGGGTCGTGCGGATGAGCCGGACGCGCAGGCCGCTGATCTACACCGTCACGGCGGTGTTTACCGGGCTGGCCGTGGTGGGCATGCTACGCATGAAGGATGAGAGCCGTATCGTCGATGACCTGCCGGAGGACAATCCGGTGCTCACCGACCTGCGCTTCTTCGAAGAGAATTTCCACGGCGTGATGCCGCTGGAGATCGTGATCGATACCAGGAAGAAAGGGGCCGCCTTGAAAGATGGCACACTGAAACGCTTGGAGAAGCTGGAGGATACGCTCGCGATGTACCCGGAGTTCAGCCGTCCGCTCAGCATCGTTGACGCGGTGAAGTTCACCAAGCAGGCCTTCTATGGCGGGGACCCTGCGCGCTACGAACTGCTCAACAGCACGGACAAGACCTTCATTCTTCCTTACGTGGAGAACGCCAGCGGTCGGCAGGGCATGGCGAAGTCCTTCATGGACAGCACTCGGCAGACCACGCGCGTCACCGTGCAGATGGCCGACGTGGGCACCACGCGCATGGACGCGCTGCTGGAGAAGTTGCGCGCCCAGACCGACAGCCTGTTCGAGGCGGACAGGTACAAGGTGACCTTCACCGGCACCAGCGTGGTCTTCTTGAAGGGCAGCGGCTATCTGGTCAGCAACCTCATTACGAGCCTGTTCTGGGCCGTGGTGCTCATCGTAGCCTTGATGGCGGTGCTGTTCAACTCCTTCCGCATCCTCATCGTCTCACTCATCCCCAACATGATCCCGCTGATCGTCACCGCCGGCCTCATGGGCTTCTTCGGCATCCCGATCAAGCCGAGCACCATGCTCGTGTTCGGCATCGCGTTGGGCATCGCGGTGGACAACGCCATCCATTTCCTGGCGCGCTACCGGCTGGAGCTGAAGCTCACCAACAACGACCTGCAGCGCAGCGTCGATCTGGCGACGCGGGAGGTGAGCGTGGGCATCATCTACACCAGTGTGGTACTGCTGGCCGGGTTCTTCCTCTTCGGCTTCTCGCATTTCGGAGGGATCCGCGCCATGGGCATCCTCACCAGCATCACGTTGCTGGTGGCCATGTTCACCAACCTGCTCGTGCTGCCCTCGCTGGTGCTCAGCTTCAACCGCAGCCTGATGACGCGCGCATTCCGCGAGCCGCTGCTGGAGATCATGGACGAGGAGAGCGACATCGATGTGGGGGAACTGCGCATGGAGACACGAACGGAAGACGAACCTGAATGAAAGGCATCATCCTCGCCGGAGGGTCCGGTACCCGATTGCACCCGTTGACGCTCGCCGTGAGCAAGCAGCTCATGCCCGTCTACGACAAGCCGATGATCTACTACCCGCTGAGCACGCTCATGGCGGCGGGCATAAGGGAGGTCCTCATCATCAGCACGCCGCACGATCTGCCGAACTTCAAGAAGCTGCTCGGTGACGGTCACGCGCTCGGTTGCGAGTTCACCTATGCCGAGCAGAAGGTGCCGAATGGCCTCGCACAGGCCTTCGTCATCGGCCGCGACCATGTGGGGAGCGATCACGTGGCGCTGATCCTCGGGGACAACATCTTCCACGGGAGCGGGCTGGGCACGCGCTTGATGGAGCACGCGAGCGTGACCGGCGGACTGGTGTTCGCCTACCGCGTGAGCGACCCCGAACGCTACGGTGTGGTGGAGTTCGATGAGAAGCACAACGCGCTCAGCATCGAGGAGAAACCGGCGAAGCCAAAGAGCAACTACGCCGTACCGGGGCTTTACTTCTACGACAACAGCGTGCTCGACATCGCGCGCGACCTGAAGCCGAGCGCCAGGGGCGAGTACGAGATCACCGACGTGAACAAGGAATACCTGCGACGCGGGACCTTGAAGGTGAATGTGCTCGATCGCGGCACCGCATGGCTCGATACGGGCACCTTCACCTCGCTGATGCAGGCCGGCCAGTACGTGCAGGTGATCGAGGAACGGCAAGGGCGGCGCATCGGCTGCATCGAGGAGATCGCGTTCCGTCGCGGCTTCATCACGGCGGACCGGGTGCGCTCGCTCGCCGAGCCGCTGCGCAAGAGCGGTTACGGTGAATACCTGCTGAAAGTGGCGGACGGCACCGCGTGATGATGGAACGGTACAACGGGCTCATCGAAGCGCGCATCGTCGCGTGGTGCGGTGGCTTGCCGGAAAATGGTCTGTACGCACCGATGGCCTACCTCATGGGCCTGCCGGCGAAGCGTGTCCGGCCCGCGCTGGTGCTCATGGGCTGCGAACTGTTCGGCGGTGCGGCCGAAGACGTGATGGAGGAGGCGATGGGCATCGAGCTCTTCCACAACTTCACACTGATGCACGACGACATCATGGACAAGGCCCCGCTGAGGCGAGGCCGGCCAACGGTGCATGAGAAGTGGGGCGTGAACACGGCCATCCTGAGCGGGGACGCCATGCTGGTGAAGGCCTATCAGGCGCTGGGGAGATATCCGGAGGTACACGCGGTGTTCTCGCGTTGCGCATTGGAGGTGTGCGAGGGCCAGCAGCTTGACATGGATTTCGAGCGGCGCGCCGATGTGGGCGTGGACGAATACATGGAGATGATCCGCCTGAAGACGGCAGTGCTGCTCGCGTGCGCGTTGCGGATCGGGGGCATCGTCGCGGGAGCCGGTCAGGAGGACCAGGACCGCATCGCCGCGTTCGGGGAACACCTCGGCCTCGCGTTCCAACTGCGCGATGATGTGCTGGACGCGTTCGGCGATCCGGCGAAGACCGGCAAGCAGCAGGGCGGTGACCTGCGCGCTGGCAAGAAGACCTTCCTGCTCATCCGTGGGCTGGAGCGCGCTGCGGAGAACCGCACCGGCATTCTGCGTGATGAACTGGCCAAGCGCCCGGACGAGCGCGATGTGCCGCGCATGCTGGGGTTGTTGGAGACCTTGGGGGTACGAGACGAGGCCGAGGCCCTGGCCATCAAGCACCATCGCGCGGCGTACGCGCAGCTTGAGGCGATCAAGGTGCCTGAGGAGGGGAAGATGCCGCTGATCGCGCTGGCCGACCGGTTGGTGGACCGCTCGTCATAGCCGCGTGCCGCGACCTGTCAGCGGCAGTTCTCGCAATAGGTCTTGAACAGCACGGGGTCGTCCAGCAACTGGAAGGTGATGCCCTTGCCGAAGGTGTCGAACAGCGCGCAGTAGCGCGGTTTGTTCTTGTTGAGGGCGTTCAGCAGGATACCTCTGTAAGGTGCGGTCTTCGTCTTGTTCGGGTCGATGATGGTGAGGTTGAGGTAGTAGAAGAGCAGATCCTCATCCGCGTCCACGGTGGCCACCAGTGGCTCCACCACGTCGATCGCCTTGTCGTAGTTCGCGTAGCTGGCGAAGTACTGCGCGAGGCTCAGGTGGTCCGTGTTGGACATGGGAATGCTCTTGTAGTTGCGGAAGATGTATTTCATGTTCTCGTCCTTCTTCGCGAAGTCACCGGCGGCCATGTGCGCTTCCGCCATGATGATGCAGTGGTTGATGAGCATGCGTTTAACCAGCGCTTCGGCGACCCCCATTCCACGCAACGCTTCGATGTCGCGCTCGAACTGCTCGGGGTCCACGGTGATGGCCGCGCCCTGCAGCCATGCGCGGAATCGGATCGCGCAAAGGTTGTAGTTCACATGCGCGTCCCCGGGAAGGAGGCGCTTCAGTTCCAGCAGGGCGTAAAAGGCTTCAAGCGCATCGCGCGGATCCTCGAAATAGCGGAACGCGATCCGCGAATTCGTGAGTCCGGCGAACTCGCGCTGTTCCGGCACATTGAGCTTGTCAAGGAAAGCGGTGGGTAGTTCCTCATCCATGATGCGCTCGAACACGGTGTTCTGGAGTTCACGTGCGCGGGCGACGTTCTTGTCGGCGATGGCCTGTTCGAACTGGCGGATGATCTGCTCCTCGCTGAGCCCGGCCAGTCCGTCCTTCCGGGTGAGTTCCAAGGTGACGAGCGCTTTGCGATGGAGAGCGAGGATGGGTTCGAGTTGTTCGGCCGTCCGCTTGTCGAGCAGGTGCTTCTTGATCTCCGGTTTGGGCAGGGCCGCCAGATCGGCGTTCGATGTGAGCAGCACGTCGCGCAGGAACTCCACCCAGTTCTCGCTGGCCTTCACGGTGGTCTGGATCCCCGGTTTCTGGAAGCTCTGCATGGCGGTCACGATGCTCTGGGCGCGCTTCTGCTGCAGCTCGATGTTGCGCGCTTCGGGTCCCTCCACGCTGCTGTACGCTTCGATATCGATGTGCTTGATGGTGAAGTCGGTGAGCCGCAATGAATCGTAGAGCGGCTTCAGGTCTTCCGGGTAGTATTCGCTCTTGTTCTTCTCGAACGGTA
>JAGODO010000072.1 GCA_017998165.1 Flavobacteriales bacterium
TACACACGGAATAACCGAATTCCTGTCCAGCGACCGGCCCAGTGAGCAAGGTGGAGGGGGAAGTGGACACGGGGTCGATCTTAATGGGATATGCGGCCCCTTGATCATCCACATGGATCGAGAGCACTGTGGCCCCGTCCTGGTCGGTCAGCACCATCCATGAGGTCAGCGGTTTCTTGTCGGCGTCCCAGCAGCGAAGATCCCGGTAGTCGAATGCCGGTGTTCCTTGGGCGTTGAAGAAGCGGATCCCGTCCCCGGCATCCGCTGATGCGGTAAAATCACCGTTCAATTGGAGTTGGACGCTCAGGTCGCCCGTGCCGGTCGGTGGCGTGAAAACCGTGAAGTTCTGGCGCAGTCCCAAGGACGAGTGCCGAAAGTCCATCGCCATCCGATCGCCTTGGAACCACAGCATGCTGCCCTCGGCCAATGGTTCACCACCGGTCCAAGGAATAGTCGTACTTCCATTCCGGCCATAGCCGATGACGACGATGCGCTCTTCCTGCGTCCCACTTACCGAAGTTGTGTTCAGCGTGAACCCCCATTGCGTGATCCGGGCATCAAAGCCCCCCGGAATGTTGCCGGCATGGAAAGAAACGCCGTCCGATAAGGACTGGATCCCATAGGCATCGTTCTTCTCCACTGCCGTCTTATCGGGGGGGGCGGCGCGGGCAGGATCGACCACCAGGAGCGCCGCGCCCAAGACCCCCAAGCACAGGCGACCCGCGCGCGCGGGGTACGACCTGGAAGAATGACCCGGGAGCATGAGCAAAACTAGGGGAAGCCTCTGAGATACAGCCAAGGCGGGGCCTTGAACGGAACTAATTTCGCGAGGTTGCTGATGCGTGCGGGAAATAGTTTTCGACAGGTTGCCCACGGATTCGTGGCAGGGGGGCTGTTGATGAATTTGAATCTGCTGGAGGTGCGTGGCCAAGTGGCTTCTGATACCATTCCTGAAGGTTCCCGAGAGCGAAGGTTGGGAACGGTGATCGGTGGGTCAGGGATAGTCGCCGGAACCCTGATCGCACTCGACAGAGCGTGGTACTCGCAGTACGATCGAACGGCCTTCCATGCGTTCGATGATGGGCGGGAGTGGTTGCAAATGGACAAGGTGGGCCATGCCTTTGCCACGAATACGGTCGGGAAGTGGGGGTACGGCCTGATGCGCTGGTGCGGGTATCGGGAGAAAACGGCCGTGTGGGCCGGCGGAAGTGTGGGTCTGGCCTACCTCATGGGGGTGGAGTACTTGGATGGCCGAAGCGCGGAATGGGGTTTCAGCGGTTGGGACATGGCGGCGAACGTGACGGGGACGGGACTTTTCATCGGCCAGCAATTGGGGTGGCGGGAGCAACGGGTCGTGATGAAGTATTCGGCCCATCTCACGGAATTCGCGGCACAGCGCCCGGATGTGCTCGGGGAAGGGCTGAGTGAGCGCATCCTGAAGGACTACAACGGTTGCACCTACTGGCTGAGCGCCAACCCGCGTTCGTTCGGGTGGAAGTCCCTTCCTGCCTGGCTCAATGTGGCCGTGGGGTATGGGGGCGAGGGAATGCTCTACGCTGAAGGGAATCCCGGAGAGTACCGCCAATTCTATCTGGCTCCCGATATCGACCTGACCCGTATCCCGACCAAGAGCCGCTTCCTGCGGACCGTGCTCTACACCTTGAATTGCGTGAAGCTGCCTGCGCCCACGATCGAACTCAACGGGAAGGGCAAACTGAAGGGCTACGCGCTCTATTTCTGAAGCGAGCCGTCAAGCAGCATGATCTTCACCTTGAGCACGGCAGCAATGGTGAGGCTGTCCAGGACTTCCCCGCGTACCACCATTCCGTACAACTCTTCGAAAGGCAGTTTCTTCAATTCAAGCTCCTCGTCATGGTCCGGTTGCGGGCGGTGGAAGGTGAGCCCTTGGGCGACATACAGTATGGCGTGCTCATCACTGGCGCTGTTGCTCAGGTCCATGCGGAGTATCTCCTGCCAGTGGTCGGCTTCGATACCGGCCTCTTCGCGCAGCTCACGTTTGGCGCTTTCGATCGGAGGGATGTCGCGCCTGCCCCCGCCTTCGGGGATCTCCCAGCTGTACGCCTCGATGGGGTAGCGGTACTGGCCGACGATCCACGTGTTCAGATCCTCATCCAAGGGCACCACGCCGATGGCGAGATTCTTGAAGTGGATCGTGCCATAGATCCCCTCACGGCCGCTGGGATCGATGATATCGTGATGTGTGATCCGGATCCACGGCGTTTCATAGCGCACCTCCTCCTTCACGCTCGTCCATGGTCCCCGTTTCTTCATGCGGCGAAGATGGGCTGGTGGCGGTCACACTACGGCCGCTGGTTCGTGTTGAGCCGGAACTGGATGTCCATTTTCACGATGCTGCGCACGCGCAGGCCTCCTTTGAAGGCCGGTCGCCACCTCATGGAGCGGATCAAGCGCATGGCCTCGTCATCGCAACCGGCGCCAAGGGCTTCCACCGCACGGATGTTGCTCACGTTCCCACTGATCTCCACGACGAATTCCACGGCCACCTTGCCTTGGATGTCCCGGCGACGTGCGTCCTCCGGATAGCGCAGGTTCTCCGCGATGTACGTCGGCAGGCCGCGCAGCCCCTTGGCGATCATCGGTACGGCGAGGGAATCGGTTCCGCGATCCTGGTGGATCACGCCAGAGTCATCGGCCGGCATGCTGGTAAAGCCTGGGGGCGGATTCGGTCGGGCATGGGCCTTCTTGTAGCGCTTGGCGCTTACCGGGATCTTGAGCTTCTGTTCCGTATCCAAGGCGCTTCCGCCCACGGAGGCGGGGTGCCAGCGGATGAGCTTGCCCACGCGCAGGGCCTCGCTGTCGTTCGCTTCGCCCAATGTGCCTGAAACGCGCATGTCCTTCGAGCGGCCATCCGCTTGGACGGTGAAGGTGAGTTCCACTTCGCCCTCGGTGCCGGCCTCTATTTCCTGCGGTGCCATCACGAACTCCTGTTCCACCAGCCATTTCACCGCTTGGTCGCCACCGTAGGGTGCTGGCGGCAGGAAGCTCTGTGCCCGGGTGCTGAGCATCGCCCCAACCACCCACAGGAGCGCGGAGCCGAAGCGCGGCCCGTAAATTCGCGCCATGTCCGAGACGGCAGGTATTGTGGTGGGTGATGAGGTCAGCTTCCTCGACGAGGTGGGCGGCGGCGTTGTTCTGCGCATGTCAGGGCAGGATCGTGTGGTGGTGAGGACGTGGGACGGCTTCGAACTCGTTTATCCGGTGAAGATGGTGGTGAAACGCGCGCGCTCGGCGAGCTATAAGGTGAGCGATCATCACGCCAAGCTGGTGGCGGCGAACGATCGTATGGCGGAGCGCATCCAGAAGGACAAGGGCAAGGGCGCGTCGGTGAACAATGGCGGCCGCGCTCCGGCCAAGGTGGAGGATCCCAACGTGATGGAGATCGATCTGCACCTGGAAAAGCTGGTGGAGAACGAGGAACGGTTGACGGACGGCGAGAAACTGAGCTTCCAACTGGACTACTTCGAGCGCATGCTGAACACGGCGATCCGCTTGCGCAAGCGACGGTTGGTGGTGATACACGGGGTGGGGGAAGGCGTTCTGCGCGAGGAAGTGCGCAAGATGCTCCAGTATTATGAGGGGTGCCGGTTCGATGACGCCGATCCACGTCGCTATGGCTACGGCGCCACGGCCATCGACATCGTGCATCATTGAACCGCGCGCCGTCAGACAGACGTTCATTGACATCCTGCGCACCGCTCCATCGCTCACTCTTTGCAGAAGGGTGGGAGGAAAGTCCGGGCAGCAAAGGGCACCGTGCTTCCTAACGGGAAGGGGTGTGGCCGGCGACGGCCGCATCACGGAAAGTGCAACAGAGAGCATACCGCCGATGGCCGCAAGGCACAGGCAAGGGTGAAAGGGTGGTGTAAGAGACCACCGCGCGGGCAGTGATGTCCGCGGCACGGCAAACCCCACGGGCTGAAAGACCAAATAGGCCGGCCCACGTGTCCCGAAAGGGGCAGCGTGGAAGGGTGGCCCGCTCCAAGCCGGCGGGTAGGTCGATAGAGGTGCTCCGCGAGGGGCATCCCAGATAAATGATGGGGACTCCGCCCCGGATGCGAGTCCGGGGAGGGGAACAGAACCCGGCTTACAGGTGCGCAGGTACTTACAGGAAGGGCTCTGGCGTTATGGCCGGGGCCCTTCGCCATTCCGGGCGTGCGAACGAATGTGAAGTGGAACGACGCTTGGTAAGGGCCGGTCCTACTTTCGTCCCGATGAGGAAGACATGGGCGATGCTGTTCGCCGTTTCGGCCACGGCTTCGGTCGCGCAGGAGGTTACCGTGCATGGGCAGGTGCAAGGGGGCGATGGTGAGAAGGTCTTTTACGATCTGATGATCGTGAACCGCCGCTTGCGCACCGGGACCTTTGGCAATGTTGACGGCAGCTTCGCGGTAACGGCCCTGCGCAACGACACACTGCTCATCGGAGCCGGTGGCTACGTTACGCGCACCGTTCCATTGAGCGAATTCGCCGATGGGGAACTCGCCTCCCTGCGTGTGGTCCTCCGCCCGTGGGAGATCGAGCTGAAGCCCGTGGCCGTGCTGCCGGAACGCACCCTGAAGGAGATCCAGGAGGACATCAACAAGCTCGGCTACAAGGAAAGCGACTACCGCACCACGGGGGTGAACGCGTTCGAGAGCCCGATCACCTTCCTGTACCAGGAGTTCAGCCGGCGAGAGCGCAGCAGACGCCAGGTCGCTGAACTGCTCAATGAGGACGCCAAGCGCGAACTGCTGCGCGAACTGCTGCACAAGTACGTCGAGTACGAGATCATCAACCTGGGCAACGAGAGCTTCGACGATTTCATCGACTTCTGCGCCGTGCCCGATGAGGTGATCAAGGGCCTTTCGCAATATGACTTCCTCATCTACGTGAAGAAGAAGTATGAGCTGTACACGAGCCTGGGACCTACTCGGCGGCACTGACCCGATGCGTCGATCGTCGGTTGTCTGTTGTCTGTTGTCAGGCTGCGTGGGAAGCGCGGTGATGGGCCAGGTCGAGACAGATACCATCGTGAACGTCTATCAGCTCGGTGAAGTGGTCGTGCATGGTGGCGCGAAAGGCTTGGGTCTGGAGGGATTCTTCCGGCAGGTGATGGACGACACCACGTTCTACCACGCCTTCCTGAACACGAAGTACCATGAGCACGCCGTGAAGAGCGAGCTGAAGGTGCGCGACAAGAAGAGCCGGGAGACGGCTGGCCTCTACCGTGAAGGACGACTGGTGCGTACCGGCGCGATGGCCGAGCTCGTGCTCGACAGTGTGCGTGAATCAGGGAAGCTTCGGGAGAAGGACGGGGACATCCGGTTCTTGACGGCGGAGATGTACGATGACGTGTTCTTCCCGAAGGGATCGTGGACGGCGAGCAACCGCATCGCCTCGCGCGAGCAGGAGATCAGCAGAGAAAGCCGCTTCGACAAGTACAAGAGCGAGTTGAAGAAGTTCATGTTCAATCCCGGACAGGAGATCGCCAGTGTGCCCTTCATCGGGGACAAGCTGGACATCTTCGATGCCGCGATGGCTCCGCTGTACGACTTCAGTGTGGACGGCAGCTTCCAGAATGGCAAACCCTGCTGGTTGTTCACGGCCACGGCGAAGGACACAGTGGATGGCGATGAGGCGGACGAGGACGACACCGTGATCAAGCGCATGCTCACTTGGTTCGACCAGTCAACAATGCTGGTGATGGCCCGCGAGTACCGCATCCAGCATGCGAGCCTGATCCTGGACTTCGACATCAGCATCCAAGTGGACAACGACGTTGTCGGAGGCGATCTCGTGCCGATGAACGTGAAGTACGAAGGCGATTGGGACATCCCCTTCAAGAGGCGCGAACTGGTGCGCTTCTACATGCTGTACAGCGACTGGGTAGTCGCGCATTGACCGGTCACAGCGGTTTTCCTGTGCCCACGCGTCGCAACGGCACATCCGCAGGGTGTTCGATGACCAGCGGCACTTGTTCCACCACGGTCAGGTTCGGGTCCAGTCCGAGGGCTTCGCGGTCGTTCAGGGCCAAGTGCTTCAGCGCATAGTAGCCATCGAGTATGGCGTCTTTGCGGAAGTTGAATTCGTTCTCCACGCTCAGCACGCGCTCGGTGAGCACGTAGCAGATATCCGTGTGGAAGTCGTTCTTCTTGATGCTCTCGTACTTGCTGCGGAACTCCAACTCCTTGTTCTCGTGCAGTTCGCTCATCACTTTGCGGAAGAGCATGTTCACGCGCGGTTGCACGCGGAAGCCGAGGTCGAAGTCCACGCGGATGACCTTGTCGTCGATCAGCTCCTGCACGCGGTAGTCCATGGTGTAGGGCGCGTCGGTGTAGTTCACGTGCACGAACCAATAGATGTCGGCGCGCTTCACTTTGCGCGCGAGTATGCTGTCGATGATCTGGCGTTCCACATTGCGCGGGCTGTCGGCTTTCGTCAGGTACACCAGGTGCGTGGCGTACTTGGGCACCTCCTTGTCATCGCTGAGCTCACGCAGGGCTTGCGCGTGATCGGAAAGGCGCACGAACTCCAGGAACCGGTTGGTGAGCTTGCGGCCACGGAACCAGATGAACATGACGGAGATGAGGGCGATCACGCTGAAGACGAACCAAGGGCGCTCAATGATCTTGGCGCCGTTGGCCACGAAGTACGCGCCTTCCACGGTGAAGAACACGGCCATGATGGGCAGCACCGCCGCCAGCGCCCAACGCCTTACGAAACGCAGGTAACCGTAGATCAGAGTGGTTGTCATGAGCATGGCGATAACGATGAAGAAGCCGTAGGCCGCTTCCATTTCGCCGCTTTCACGGAAGATGAACATCACGGCGAGGCAGCCGGCCCAGAGGATCCAGTTCACGCTGGGGATGTAGATCTGCCCGCGCACCACGGTGGGGAACTTCACGCGCACACGCGGCCAGAAGTTCAGCTGGATCGCCTCGCTGATCAAGGTGAAGGAACCGCTGATGAGCGCCTGGCTGGCGATGATGGCGGCGCATGTCGCGATCACCACACCGATGAGCAGGAACCAGGACGGCATCAGCGCATAGAAGGGGTTCGCGCCGTCCAGTTTCGTTCCACCCTGGCTGAGCACCCACGCGCCCTGGCCCATGTAGTTGAGCACCAGCGCGGTCTTCACGAAGATCCAGCTCACTTGGATGTTCTTGCGGCCGCAGTGGCCGAGGTCGCTGTACAGTGCTTCCGCCCCGGTGGTGCACAGGAAGACCGCGCCGAGGATCCAGAAACCGTCCGGATATTCGACGAGCAGTTCGTACGCGTATATCGGGTTGAGGCTCGCCAGTACATGCGGATAGCCTGAGATGCCTGAGAGGCCCAGCACGAGCAGCATGCTGAACCAGACGAGCATGATGGGCCCGAACGCGAAGCCGACCACTTTGGTACCGAAGCGCTGGAAGAAAAAGAGCAAGGAGAGAATGGTGATCACGATCGCCACGGTGAGGTTGTTGCCGGGAGCGATGTGCCCGCTGAACGCCTCTACGCCGGCGAGTCCTTCGATGGCGCTGGAAACGGAGATCGGCGGGGTGATCATGCCGTCCGCCATGAGCGTGGCCGCGCCGAGGATGGCGGGCAGGTAGACCCACTTGGCGTAGCGGCGTACCAGCGCGTAGAGCGAGAAGATGCCGCCTTCACCTTTGTTATCGGCGCGCAGGGTGAGCAGGATGTACTTGAAGGTGGTCTGGATGGTGAGGGTCCAGAACACGCAGCTGATGCCACCGAAGACGAGGAGTTCGCTGATGTCCCTTTCGCCGATCACGGACTTCACCACGTAGAGCGGCGAGGTGCCGATGTCGCCGTAGATGATGCCGAGCGTGACAAGCAGGCCGACAGCGGTCAGCGGATGGGCATTGTGGGTTTTGGTAGTGTCGTTCATGCGGCCGCCTGAGCGGTCGCGAATGTGAGAACGAAAGTGGCTCCCTCGTACGCGGAGGGCTCGAACGCGATGCCGCCACCCATGGCGAGCATGAATTCCTGCGCGATGGAAAGCCCGAGGCCTGTGCCATGCCGGGGACCGGAACCCGGCGCGAAACGGTTGAACAGCCGGGCCTGCACATCGGGGGGGATTCCAGGCCCCTGGTCACTGATGGTCAGCTGTATGTGCCCGCCGTCCTTGGTCGTTCCGATGGTTATGACCCCCCGATCCGGGGAGTGGCGCACGGCGTTGCCGAGCAGGTTCACAAGGACCCACACGGCCTTGTCTCGATCGGCCCGGACGATCACTTCGTCCTCGGTGGTGCGCCGGGCGAAGAGAATGTCCTTCTGTTTGGCGGTGACCTTCAACGCGGAGAGGGCTTCGTCGAGGAGGTCGTCCATGCGGTGGTCGGCCACCGATACCCGGATGTTCCCGGTTTCCACCTGTGTGATGTCGAGTAATTCGCTCACGATGCGCACGAGCCGCTGGTGATCCTTCCGCATATCGGCCACGATGGCGGCCTGTTCGGGCGTGAGGCCCTCGGCGTGTTGCCGTTCAAGCAGGCTGAGCCCGATGTCCGTGCTTGACAAGGGCGTCTTGAGCTCATGGCTGATGGTGGCCAGGAAGTAGGACTTCGCACGGTCTTTTTCCTCGAAGGGGGTGACGTTGCGCACGACCACGATGGTGCCGAGGCGCTCCCCGGCGCGGTCTATGGGCTGGTGCTCGCACAGGAAGAACTGTTCGCGGCCGTCCTTCACGATCTTCAGGGGTCCGGGCCGGTGGTCGGTAAGCAGTGCGCGCAGGAGGTCGCTTTCCCGGGCGACCACGTCGGCGTGTCTTCCCACGATGTCGGTAGCGTTGATGGCGAGCAGGTCGAGCGCTTGTTGGTTGGCGAAGAGAACGACCCCCTGAAGGTCCAGTCCGATGCTGGCATCCTGGAGGGAGTTGATGACCGCCTCAGCACGTGCCTTCTCCTCCAGGGTACGGGCCAGATTGCTGTTCTTCCAACGTTCCAGTTCAGCCGCCATGGCGTTGAAGCGGTCCGCCATATGGCCGAACTCGTCGGATCGCCGCAGTTCGACACGCTCGCCATAGTGTCCCTGGGCGATCCGATCGATGCCTTCGGTGAGCTTGCGGATGGGGTCGACGATGTGCTCGGGGATGCTGAAGAGCATGGACAGGGCGATCAGGGCGCAGAACGTACCGGTGAGGCCGATCCAAACCAGGGCGTTCTCGCCTTTGCGTTCGGCTGCGGCCACCCTTCGGCCAATGGCGTCCCTGTTCAGTTCAACGATCCGTGCGATCCGCGAACGGAGAACCTCGGTCGAGTCAGGGTCAACTCCGGTATTGAACCAGGTGTCAAGGGAGCGCGCGAGTTCGACCGTAGCCTGGTCCTCGCCGCTCTCCGTGATGTTGGCCTGCTGGCGTTGGAGCAGTTGGAGGGTTCGTTCCCGGGCGGAAGCACTGTCGGAGCGTTCATCGAGGATCGTGAGCATGCCCTGCATGTACTCGATGCTGGTATAGTTCGCCTGCAGCAGACCGCGGCCTTCACCCCGCAGCGACCAGATCGTGGCAAAACCCACTCCGGCAAGGATGAAAACCATCAGTGTCAAGGCGCCTAGCGCCAGCGTGAGGCGGGCTTTTGTTTTCATGAAAGGATCACCAGGTCGACGTCGTTCTCCGAAAGTGCCGAAAGCAAGCGACTGAAGGTATTCGTGCGGAGGATCACCTGCCAGATGCTGAAATGTGGTTTTCCGATGCACAATGTCGTAACGCGCTTGTCCTTCACGACCTGGAGGATGGCCTCCGTGATGTCCGCGCGTTCAAGCGCGAGGATCTTCGCGGGCAGGAAGCCGAGCGCGGGTTTCTGGTTGCCGGCCTGCGCCTGGATCACCTCGGCACCGAGTTCCGTGGCCAGCTTGAAATTGTTGATGAGGTGGCGCTGCTTGTCCAACGGGATCCGGTCCAATGTTTCGTCGGGCGTCTGCACGTAGAGCACGCTCCAGTCGCTGTGGTAGTAGTTGGCCAGGCGCGCGGTCTTGCGGATGATCTTGCGCGCCACGTCGGCGTTGCTGCTGATGAGGGCGAGGAAGTGCTCGTGGCGCAGCTGCTTCGGTTTCTCCACCTCCTGCTCCACCTTGCGCTCGACCTGTCCAGCGACCTCCTTCAACGCGAGTTCGCGCAATTGCAGGATCTTCTCCGGCTGGAAGAAGTTCCGCAAAGCGGTCTCGACCTTGGCCTTGTCGTAGATCTTGCCCTCCTTCAGCCGCGCGATCAGGTCGCCAGCGGTAAGGTCGATGTTCACCACTTCGTCGGCTTTCTGGAGGAAGCTGTCCGGTACACGCTCGGTGACCTCTATACCGGTGATGCGTTGCACTTCGTCGTTGATGCTCTCGATGTGCTGGATGTTCACCGCGGTGATCACATTGATCCCGTTGTCGAGCAGCTCGAGCACGTCCTGGTACCGCTTGGGATGTCTGCTGCCCGGCACGTTGGTGTGGGCGAGCTCATCGACAACGACCCATTCCGGGTGCAACAGGAGCGTGGCGTTCAGGTCGAACTCCTCCAGCCGCTTGCCCTTGTAGAAGACCTCCCGGCGGGGAATGACCGGCAGGCCCTCGAGCAGGGCATGCGTTTCCTCGCGCTGATGGGTCTCCACGAAACCGATCTGCACGTTCACCCCATCTTCCAGCAGATCGCGCACTTCCTCCAGCATGCGGTAGGTCTTGCCCACGCCGGCACTCATGCCGATGTAGACCTTCAGCCTGCCCCGTTGGGAGGCAGGCTGAAGCAGCGGGTTCGTGCCGTCGGAGGCGATCACGGGAGTGCGATGGCGAGACAGGCCGTGAAAAAGGTATTGGTTTCCGTCGCCTTGCCGTCCGCATCGGCGAAGATCTTGTCTTCGCTTTGAAGCATTCGGGCCTCCAAGCGCCAGACCACATTCGGCGATACCCGGCGGTCGAAGTTGATTGAGTACCCCATAGTGTTGAAGCCGTTCGGTGTGCCGGTGGCGATGATCACGCCGTCCTCGTCCTGGTACAATTCCCAGCGGGCGGCCAGATAGGTCTTGTCGTTGAGCTTGAACCGCGGGATCACGATCGGGGTGATGAACATGTTCGTGCTGTCCCCACTGGCGGCCTCCTCCATGCCGATGTCGCAGCCCAGGATCAGGCCCAGCCGGTCGGTCACTTGGAACTGCGCGTACAGGTTGTTGAAGATGCGCATCTGGCTCACCGTATCAGGCTTGTCATTGCCTACGAAGGTGCTCCAGTTGAAGGTGGTGGTGCCGTTGGGCTTGAAGGTGAGCTGCGTACCGAAGGCGGGCGTGTTGTTGCCGTCCACCCGTGCGATGCGCTGCCAGCCGTTCAAGAGCAGGCCGCTGAGGTACCACTTGCCGCTGGGGTCGGTGTAACTCAGACGGGCGCCTGCCTCATAGTAGGGGGTGTTTTCGGCAAGCAAGCTGCGCGTAAGGTTCCAGCAATCCTTGCCGATGGCGCTCTCGAAGCCGATGTGGCTGGGCATGATGCCCGCATCAAGCCAGAGGTCTTTCTTCTTGCTCAGCTTCACACCGGCGTTCGCCTCGAACACGCTGCGCAGCAGCTCGGGTTCAGCGGCAAGATTGAACTGCGGATAAGTCCCGGCCATGAGCGCGAGGTTGCCTCGCACATCGTTTTTCGCATAGGCGAGCTTGATCATGCCGAGGTTGAGGTTCACCTCGTTGTGTCGGTTGAAGCTGTAGAAGAAGCCCGGCCGCAGGTGGTCGTCGGGTTGGGCCATGTCAAAACTGTAGTAGGCTTCGACATAGGCGCTCACGGTGATGGCACTGTCGAGCTTTTGTGCGGTGGCGGTAAGTGCGATGCCCAGGAGGGGCAAAAAGAGCAAGCGTTTCATTTTGTTGCGGCGTCAAGCGCCAGGTTGAGTTGAAGTACGTTCACGGTGGTGGTACCGAGCACGCCCATGAGCGGGCCGTCGGTGTTGTCATCGATCAGCTTGAGCACGGTATCCTCGCTCATGCCACGCGCCGCGGCGATCCGCTTGGCCTGTACATGGGCGGCCTGCACGCTGAGGTGCGGATCCAGACCACTTCCACTGGCCGTCACCAGATCACTTGGGATTGCGCTGCGTTGTACACCGGGGTTGTGTACCAGGAAGGTGTCGATGCGCGCCTGCACGGTGGCCAGGTAGTCCGGGTTGCTCGGGCCCTTGTTGCTGCCGCTGCTGCCCGAAGCGTTGTAGTCGATCGCGCTGGGGCGGCCTTGGAAGTAACCGTCGTTGGTGAAGAGCTGGCCGACGAGCGCAGCGCCGATGGGCTTTCCATCGCGCTCGATCAGCTCGGCTTCACCGCTTTTGGGACCGGCGATGCCGGCGAAGCCCCATACGATCAGTGTGTAGATGCCGCAGCACAGGACCAGCATCACGGCGGTCATGCGGAGGGCGGGAGTGAGGTAGGTTTTCATGGTTTAGAAGAATGGAGCGATGGCAAGGTCGATGAGCTTGATGCCGATGAAGGGCACGATCACGCCGCCAAGGCCGTAGATCAACAGGTTGCGCCGCAGGATGGCGCTGGCGCCGATGGGCCGGTAGGCGACACCGCGCAGTGCCAGCGGGATCAGCAGCGGGATGATGATCGCGTTGAAGATCACCGCACTGAGGATGGCGCTTTCAGCGCTGTACAGGTTCATGATGTTCAGCGCGCCCAAGGCAGGCATGCTAACCATGAAGAGCGCAGGTACGATGGCGAAGTACTTCGCGACGTCGTTGGCGATGCTGAAGGTGGTGAGCGTCCCGCGCGTCATCAGCAGCTGCTTGCCGATCTCCACGATCTCGATGAGCTTGGTCGGGTCGTTGTCCAGGTCCACCATGTTACCGGCTTCCTTGGCGGCCTGGGTGCCGCTGTTCATGGCTACGCCGACATCAGCTTGTGCAAGCGCCGGTGCATCGTTCGTGCCGTCGCCCATCATCGTGACCAGTCGGCCGGTCTGCTGTTCCTTCTTGATGTAGGCCATCTTGTCTTCGGGTGTCGCCTCGGCGATGAAGTCGTCCACACCGGCTTTCTCAGCGATGAACTTCGCGGTGAGCGGATTGTCGCCCGTGACCATCACGGTCTTCACGCCCATCTTCCGCAGGCGCTCGAAGCGCTCGCTGATTCCCGGCTTGATGATGTCCTGCAGTTCGATGCACCCAATGACACGATCGTTCTCGGCCACCGCCAATGGTGTTCCGCCGTTGGCCGCGATGCGCTTCACTTCGGCGTCGACCTCGGCGGGAACGGTGTTGCCCGCCCGCTCCGCCAGCTTGCGCATGGCGTCCTGCGCGCCCTTGCGGATGCGCTGGCCGTTGGGCAGGTCCACGCCACTGCTCCGGGTCTCCGCGGTGAACTTGATGAGATCTGCTCCGTCAAGCGATAGACCCTTGGTCGCATCGGCCCCGGCGAGTTCCAGGATGCTCTTGCCTTCCGGTGTTTCGTCGGCCAGCGAACTGAGAACGCATGCTTTGATGAACGCGCTCTTCTCGATGCCGGGCGCTGGATGGAACGCGGTTGCCTTGCGGTTGCCGATGGTGATGGTGCCGGTCTTGTCCAGCAACAGCACGTCCACGTCACCCGCCGTTTCCACGGCACGGCCGCTCTTGGTGATCACGTTGGCCTGCAACGCGCGGTCCATGCCCGCAATGCCGATGGCGCTCAACAATCCGCCGATCGTCGTCGGGATAAGGCATACGAAGAGACTGATGAACGAGGCGATGGTGATCGTCGTGTTCGCATAGTCCGCGAACGGCTTCAATGTGACGCACACGATCAGGAACACGAGCGTGAAGCCCGCAAGCAGGATGGTGAGCGCGATCTCGTTCGGTGTCTTCTGGCGGCTGGCACCTTCCACCAGCGCGATCATGCGATCCAGGAAGCTGGTGCCGGGTTCGCCGGTCACCTTCACGGTGATACGGTCGCTCAACACG